>NZ_JBFUEB010000029.1:0-61839 GCF_056404395.1 Rhizobacter sp. P2_D12
GCCAAGGCCCCCGCGGCCGGCGCCGCCGCGGCGGCCACGCCGCGGCTGAGCCTGGCCGCGCAGGTCGGCGAGAAGATGTTCGCCGACGCCTCGCTGTCGGGCTCGGGCCGGCTCTCGTGTGCGAGCTGCCACGACCCGAAGTCGGCGCATGCGGCACCGAACGACCTGGCGGTGCAGCCCGGCGGCACCGACCTGAAGGCGAGCGGCACGCGGGCCGTGCCCTCGCTGCGCTACAAGGAGGTCACGCCGCCGTATGCCGACCTGCTGGACAACCCGGACGGCATCAGCGTGCCCGGCCCCGGCGGCGGTTTCACGTGGGACGGGCGCGCGGCCACGCTGGCCGAGCAGGCGGCGATCCCGCTGCTGGCCGCCAACGAGATGGCGAACGCCGATGCCGCCGCGGTGGTCGCGAAGCTGAAGGCCGGCCCTTATGCGCAGCTGTTCCGCAGCGCGTTCGGCGCCGACGTGTTCGCGAGCGACGGCGTCGCGTTCGCGAAGGCCACGCAGGCGCTGCAGGCCTACCAGCTGGAAGACCGCAGCTTCCATCCGTATTCGAGCAAGTTCGACCTGTACGCCGCCAACAAGATCGGCGGCAACCTGACGCCGGCCGAGGCGCGCGGACTGAAGGTGTTCACCGACCCGCAGCTCGGCAACTGCGCCTCGTGCCACTACCACGGCGCCGGGCTGAATGGCAGCTCGGCGATGTTCACCGACTTCTCGTACGAGGCCATCGGCGTACCGCGCAACGCGGCGATCCCGGCCAATGCCGACCCGGCGTACTTCGACACCGGCATCTGCGGGCCGCTGCGCACCGACCACCCGGCTGCCGCCGGCAACACCTTCTGCGGCATGGTGAAGGCGCCGACGCTGCGCAACGTCGCGGTGCGCAAGAGCTTCTTCCACAACGGCGTGATGCATTCGCTGGAGCAGGTGATCCGCTTCTACAACACGCGCGACACGATGCCCGAGCTCTGGTACCCCACGGTCGGCGGCACGCCGAAGGCCCGTCCCGATGCCGACTTCCCGACCTACGGGCTGGTGAAGACGCAGTACGTCGGCGGCAGCGTGAAGAAATACGACGACCTGCCGCCGCAGTTCGTCGCCAACATCGACACGCAGATGCCGCTGGACGGCCGCCAGCCGCACAGCGCACCGCCGATGAGCGAACGCCACATGGCCGACCTGATCTGCTTCCTGAACACGCTGACCGACGGCGACCTGTCGCCACCGCCCACCACCGCCGCCTGTACCGAATGAAAGCCTTCTTCCTCCTGTCCGCCACCGCACTGCTCGCGCTGGCCGGCTGCACCGCCGACCCCGACGCGGCCACCTTCACGACCGCGATGAACACCTACCTTGCCAAGCGCGGCGACCTGTGCCTGGCGAAGGACCGCTGGCCGATCGACGTGACGCAGCGCGACATCGACAGCGGCGCGCGCAACGCGGTGCAGATGCCGGTGCTGGAGCGGCTGGGCCTGGTCAGCTCGTCGGTCGCCGACGCGGTCATCGACGACGAGGGCACGAAGCACCCGATCCAGGTGCGGCGCTACGCGTTGACCGGGGCCGGCCGGCGCTTCATGGTGCAGCGCGACGCGACGCACAGCGACTTCTGCGCCGCCAGGCTGAGCCTGGACCGCGTGGTCGGCTGGCAGCTCGGCAGCGGCCCGCAAGGCGCGGGTTCGCACGCGCTCGTGACCTACACCTACACGATCGAGGCCGCGCCGTGGATGCAGGACGCCGAGGCGCAGAAGGTGTTCCCGGTCATCGCCAACCTGATGCGCAGCGCCGGCAGCGCGCGGCTGGAGGAGAACTTCAACCGCACGGCGCAAGGCTGGGTCGCGGTCGACCTGCAGGGTTCATGACCACGCTGGTGCGTTTCGCGCCGGCGCTGGGCGACTGGGTCGCGCAGCACCTGCAGCAGGGCGAGGCGCCGGCCGCCCTGGTCGACGCGATGCTGGCGCGGCAGATGGCGCGCACCGCGGCGCAGGCCATCGTCGACGCCTTCGTGCTGGCGCGCGAACTCGGCAGCGCGCCGCCGGTCGATTCGGTGGACCTGGGCCCGCGGCTCGCGCGCGGCCCGGTGATCGAGACCGGCGACCGGCGCATCCGCGTCGCATCCTGCGCCACCGGCCCGCTGCTGGCCGTGCTGCAGGACGTGCTGTCGCCGGGCGAGTGCGAGGAACTGATCGCGCTGGCGCGGCCGCGGCTGCAGCCGTCCACCCTTGTCGACCCGGCCACCGGGCGCGACGTGCAGACCGGCCTGCGCAGCAGCCTGGGCATGTTCTTCCGCCCGCAGGAAACGCCGTTGATCGCGCGCCTGGACCGGCGCCTGGCCGAGCTGATGAACCTGCCGGCCTCGCATGGCGAAGGGCTGCAGCTGCTGCACTACCCGACCGGGGCCGGCAGCGCGCCGCACTTCGATTTCCTGCAGCCGGTCAACGAAGCCAACCGCGCATCGATCGCCCGCAGCGGGCAGCGCATCAGCACGCTGGTGTGCTACCTGAACGACGTGCCGGCCGGCGGCGAAACGGTGTTCCCGCAGCGCGCGTGGCAGGTGACGCCGCAGCGCGGCAACGCGGTCTGCTTCGAGTACGACGGCCTGGACGAGGCCTCGCTGCATGCGAGCCGGCCGGTGCTGCAGGGCGAGAAGTGGGTCGCGACGAAGTGGATGCGGGATCGGCCGTTCGTCAGCGCCTGAGGGTCAGTGCGCGGCAGGCACCATGCCGCCGCGGAACACCTCGAAGATCAGCATCAGCGGGCCTTCCGGCGTGACGATGCGGTAGGCCCGGCTGGATTTCGGATCGGGCAGGCCGACCACGCTCCACAGCCCGGATTGCAGCGCCGGCTCGCTTTCGATCGGCTGGCGCTGCACGAACAGCTGCGCCAGCAGGTGGCCGATCGGCGCCGTGCCCTCGTCGAGCCCGCGCAGGAACCAGTCGGGCACCGAGTCCATGCGGGTGTACGACAGGTTGTCCATCAGCACCCGGCCGCCGGCCACCAGGCTGGTGACGCGTTCGAGCCAGGCCTCGCCGCCGAGCTGCTCGGCGACGCTGCGCGGCACCTCGTGCGTGCGGTGCTGGCGGTGCAGCAGGACCTGCACCGGCAGCCCGCACATCGCCGAGCAGGTGCGGGTGGTGGAACCATCCTGCGCCAACAGCAGCCGGCGCAGCGGTTCATGCTGCGCCTGCGATGGGAAAAGTTGCCGCTCTACACTCATGCGCCCTGGGTCCTGTGCGTGTACTGCGTGGCTGATGTCGGTTCGTCCATCCTAACCCTGCCGTGGGCAGGCTCGCCGCAAAACGTCTGCGCCCGCTTGCTGGCCCACGGGCCGGCCGCGCTGCTGGAAAGCAGCAAGTCGATGCCCGGGTTGTCCGGCTGGTCCTATGTCGCCGGGCCGCCGGCCGCGGTGCTGGAAACCGATGAACGAGGCACCTGGCTGCGCGATGCGCAGGGCGCGCTGCTGGCGCAATGGGCCGACCCGTTCGACGCGCTGCGCGAGGTGCTGGCCCGCAGCGCGCTGCCCACCGGCGAGCGGCCGGCGGGACTGGCCTTCGCCGGCGGCTGGCTGGGCTACCTCGGCTACGACCTGGCGCGCCACGTCGAGCGCCTGCCGGTGCAGGCCGCGGCCGACCCGGCGCTGCCGGCGATGCGGCTGCTGCTGTGCGACCAGGTGCTGGCCTACGAGCATGCGACGCGGCGCTGGCATGCCTGCCACAGCCGCTGGCCGCAGCTGGTGGCGCCGCGCGACGAGACCTGGGCCGCGACGCTGGCCCGGGCGGCCGGCCCGCCGCCGGCCGACACCCAATTCCGTGCCGGCGAGATGCGCTCGCGCACGGCATCCGCGCATTACCTGCGCCAGGTGGACGAGGTGCTGGCGCTGATCGCGCAGGGCGACCTCTTCCAGGCCAACCTGTCGCACCGGCTCGACGGCCCGTTCGAAGGCGATCCGTTCGCGCTGTACCGCACGCTGACCGCGCTGAACCCGGCGCCGTTCGCGGCCTACCTGCCGCTTGCCGACGGCGCGATCGCGAGCGTCTCGCCCGAGCGCTTCCTGCGGCTGGAGGGGCGCGAGGTCAGCGCGCGACCGATCAAGGGCACGCGCGCGCGCGGCGCCGAGCTCGACGCCGACGCGCGGCAGCGCAGCGCACTCGCCGCCAGCGTCAAGGACCAGGCCGAGAACCTGATGATCGTCGACCTGATGCGCAACGACCTGGGCCGCGTCGYGCAGGTGGGCAGCGTGCGCGTCGACGGGCTGTTCGAGATCGAGGCGCACCCGAGCGTCTGGCAGATGGTGTCGACGGTGCGCGCGCGGCTGCGCGACGGCGCCGGCATCGCCGAGCTGCTGCGCGCCTGCTGGCCGCCGGGCTCGATGACCGGCGCGCCCAAGGTGCGCGCGACGCAGGTCATCGAGGGCCTGGAGCCGGTGCGCCGCGGCCCGTATGCCGGCGCGATCGGCTACCTCGACGCGGCCGGAGGCATGGACCTGTCGGTCGTGATCCGCACCGCCATCGTCCACCGGCAGCGCGTGATGGTGCAGGTGGGCGGTGCGGTGGTGGCCGATTCCGACCCACGCGAGGAACTGGCGGAAACCTATGCGAAGGGCCGGCTGCTGTTGCACGCGCTCGGCCAAGGCGCCAGACTGCCGGTCGCATGAATGCGCCCCACCACCTGCTGACCGGCGTGCACCGCCGCCGCCTGCGCGAGATCTGGCGCTCGGCCGGCTGGCCCTGCCAGGACCTGGTCGAGGTGGAGCTGCTGTTCCTCGGGCTGCTCGAGCGCGTGCAGCATGGCTCGGGCCACGAGACGCTGCGCGTCACCGAGGCCGGCATCGCGGTGCTGGCCGAGACGCTGCAGCGCAATCGCGCACGGCGCGATGCACACGAGGGGCTGGTCGAGCGCGTCGCGCGCGAGATGACGCGCGCCGGCCGCCTGGCCTGGCGCGGGCTGGCGGTGCGGGCCAAGGTCGACGAGGGCTGGGTGATGGCGATGCCCGACGTGTTCTCGATCCGACA
Organism: Rhizobacter sp. P2_D12; assembly: GCF_056404395.1. Lineage (NCBI taxonomy): Bacteria > Pseudomonadati > Pseudomonadota > Betaproteobacteria > Burkholderiales > Sphaerotilaceae > Rhizobacter > Rhizobacter sp. P2_D12. The sequence goes on from NZ_JBFUEB010000029.1 coordinate 5,013, forward strand.
CACCACCGTCGAGGCCTACCTCGAGCCGATCGTGCACGAGGTCAAGGTGCAGCGCAGCGACCTGCTGTCCGACCTGCGGCGGGCCTCCAAGCGCGCCGCCTACCTGCAGCTGAGCAGCGAGTGCTGGTACGTGCTGGCCGACGGCATCGCGCAGGCCGACGAGATCCCGCCCGAGTGCGGCGTGCTGGTGGCGCGTGCCGACGGGCTGCAGGTGGAACGGCCGGCGCCGCGCCGGCCGATGAAGATGCCCTTCCACCTGTGGATGGCGCTGGCACGCGCGACACCCCTGGAGGGTTGTGGTGGCGATGACAGCCAAGGCTGGCTCGGGTCCGACTTGAGCCACACTGGCCCCCTCGATCCGGAGCCCTCCGCATGAAGACGCACCTCGCCCTCGCGGGCCTTGCGCTGTTCGCCGCCTGCTCGAAGCAGGCGCCCTCGCCGGCCGCTGCCGCGCCGACCTCGGCCGCCTCGGTGGCTGCCGCCCCGCACGACGCGGCCGGCATTGCCTGGCACCCGGCGGCCAGCGACGCCGACGTCGACGCCGCCTTCGCCCTGGCGAAATCCGCCAACAAGCCGGTCTTCGTCTACTGGGGCGCCAAGTGGTGTCCGCCCTGCAACCAGGTGAAGGCAACCCTCTTCAACCGGCAGGATTTCATCGAGCGCTCGCGCGCCTTCGTGCCGGTCTACATCGACGGCGACAGCCCCGGCGCGCAGAAGCTGGGCAGCCGCTTCGCGGTGCGCGGATATCCGACGATGCTGCTGTTCAACCCGGCCGGTGCCGAGCTGACCCGGCTGCCGGGCGAGGTCGACGCGGCGCAGTACACCCAGCTGCTGACGCTGGGCATGAGCGCGCAGCGGCCAGTGAAGGCGGTGCTGGCCGATGCGCGCAGCGGCGGCGCGGGGCTGACCGCCAACGACTGGAAGCTGCTGGCCTTCTATTCGTGGGAAACCGACGAGCAGCAGGTGCTGCCGAAGGACCAGGCGGTGGCGGTGCTGAAGCAGCTCGCCGCCGGCTGCCCGGCCGACCAGCCCGAGATCGCGCAGCGCCTGCTGCTGAAGTCACTCACCGCCGGTGACGCGAAGGCGGTGCAGCCGACGCAGAATGAGCGCGAACGCGTGCTGGGCCTGCTGGCCGATGCGGCGCAGTCGCGCGTGCAGATGGACGTGCTGACGGTGAGCGCGGCCGACCTGGTGCGCGTGCTGTCGGCGCCGCAGACGCCCGAGCGAGCGCAGCTGCTGGTCGCCTTCGACACGTCGCTGCAGGGCTTGCAGGCCGACGCCACGCTGTCGCGCGCCGACCGGTTGACGGCGCTGATCGCGCGCGTCGACCTGGCGCGCATCGACCTCGCGAAGGATGCGAAACCGACGCTGCCCGCAGCGCTGCTGGCCGACGTGCGCGACACGGCAGCGCGCGCCGACCGCGAGATCACCGACGGCTACGAACGCCAGGCGGTGATCACCGGCGCCGCCGACATGCTGGAGATGGCCGGGTTGCTGGACGAATCGGATGCGCTGCTGAAGACGAACCTGGCGAAGAGCCATTCGCCGTACTACCTGATGCTGGGGCTGGCAGGCAACGCGAAGAAGCGCGGCGACAAGGCCGGCGCGCTGCACTGGTACGAGGAATCCTTCAACAAGAGCGAAGGACCGGCGACGCGGCTGCAATGGGGCGCGCGCTACGTGGCGGCGCTGGTCGAGCTGTCGCCGCAGGACGATGCGCGCATCGAGCGCGCGGCGCAGCAGCTCTTCACCGAGGCGGCCGGGCAGCCGGATGCCTTCCACGAGCGCAGTGCGTCGGCGCTGCAGCGCGCGAGCGGGAAGCTGCTGGCCTGGAAGCCGGGCCATGCCGCCGCGTTCAAGAGGTTGCAGGCCCAGCTCGATGGCGTGTGCCGCAAGCTGCCCGATGGCGACAGCCAGCGCCGCACCTGCGAGGCGCTGCTGTAGCCCGGATGCCAATCCGGGAGGTGTCGGACACGCCCCGGATCGGCATCCGGGCTGCGTCATTTTCTTTTCCGCGTCCCGAGCTGCACCTCGTAGCGCGCACCCTTCTCGCTGTCGGCGAACTGCAGCGTGTTGCCGGCCCACGCGTAATCGGCGGTGAACTCGTCGAGCTGCATGCCGCCTTGCATCAGCACGACGTCGAGCTGGCTGCTGCGCAGCTTCAGGCGGTAGACGATGTCGGCCACTTGCACGTGCACGCGCTGGCCGCTGCGCCAGTCGACCTCGGCCGGGCCGCAGCTGCGGCTGGCGTCCGACGTCGCCACGCACAGCTGCGCTTCATAGCGACCGACGGCAGGCGCTGCCTGCACGCCTGCCGAGCACAGCAGCAGCCCGGCCATCCACCCGCCTCGCGTCATGTCAGCCCTTCCGCCTTCAACGCGTCCTGCACCGCCGGCCGCGCCGCGACGCGCGCCACGTAGGCCGTCAGGTTCGGCAGGCCGGCAAGGTCGACGCCCATGCGCGGCGCCCAGCGGCTGACGGTGAACAGGTAGGCATCGGCGATGCAGAAATGCTCGCCCGTCAGGTAGGCCTTGCCGGCCAGCTGGCCTTCGACCCAGGCCATGCGACCCTGCAGCTTGGTGCGCATCACCGCCTTGGCCTCTTCCGGCATCGCCGGGTTGAACAGCACGCCGAAGCCCTTGTGCAGCTCGCTGGTGATGAAGTTCAGCCACTCCTGGACCCGGTAGCGCAGCATCGTGCCGTTGGCCGGCACCAGGTTCTTCGTCGGCACCTGGTCGGCGATGTACTGCACGATCGCCGGGCCTTCGGTCAGGCGCTCGCCGGTGTCCAGCTCCAGCAGCGGCACGTAGCCCTTGGCGTTGATGGTGTAGTAGTCGGTGCCGTCGGCCAGCTGGTGCGTCTTGGTGCTGGCCAGCACCGGCTCGAACGCCAGGCCCGCCTCGCGCAGCACGATGTGGGGCGACAGCGAGCAGGTTCCGGGGCTGTAGTAGAGCTTCATGGCAGGGCCTTGGTCGGAAGTGGCAGTGGCGGTATTACACAGCGAGTGCCGGGGACGTGCCAGCTCGGGGACGCGCGTCGGCTAACCTCCCGGCTTTGCACAGGAGATGCCATGCCGCGCCCGGTCCTCGACGAATCCCGACTGCACCCTGCGATCCGCGAGACGGTGGCGACGCGCCATGCCGAGATCGTCCACAACGTGCAGGCCGCGGCGTCGACGAACCCGGTGCTGGTGGTCGGCATGGCGATCAACCCGCACTGCCGCAAGGTGCGGCGCGCGCTCGACGCGGCCGGCATCGCCCACCACTACCTGGAGTACGGCAGCTACCTGAGCCAGTGGCGCCCGCGCGCGGCGCTGAAGATGTGGACCGGCTGGCCGACCTTTCCGATGGTGTTCGTGAAGGGCACGCTGGTGGGCGGCAACACCGACGTGCAGCGGCTGCTGGCCAGCGGCGAGCTGAAGCGGCTGCTCGGCGAATGAAGCGCTGGTGGGCCGTGCTGGTGCTGGCCGGCGCCGTGCAGCAAGCGACGGCCGCCGGCCCGGCCACGCCCTGTCGCGTGCCGGGCCTGCGCAACGAGGTGCAGTGTGGCGTCGTGAAACGCGCACTGGACCCGGCGCGCCCGGCCGGTCCGCAGGTCGACGTGCACTACGTCGTGGTGCCGGCGATGGCGCGGCGCAAGCTGCCCGACCCGGTGTTCCTGCTCGCCGGCGGCCCGGGCCAGAGCGCGATCTCGCTCGCCGGCAGCGTGATGCCGCTGTTCCAGCGCCTGAACAACCGGCGCGACATCGTCTTCGTCGACCAGCGCGGCACCGGGCGCTCGGCCCCGCTGGCCTGCGACGACGCGCCCTCCGGCAGCCTGGCCGACGAGGCCGACCCGGCGCGGCAGTTCGCGCTGATGRCCGCCTGCCGTGACCGGCTGGCCCGGCGGGCGCCGCTGGGCGGCGTGGGCGACCTGGGCTTCTTCACGACCACGCTCGCGATGCAGGACCTGGACGCCGTGCGCCTGCAGCTGGGCGCGCCCACCATCAACCTGGTCGGCGCGTCGTACGGCACGCGGGCCGGTCTCGAGTACCAGCGCCAGTTCCCGTCGCACGTGCGGCGCAGCGTGCTCGATGGCGTCGCGCCGCCTGACATGGTGCTGCCGGCCAGCTTCTCGACCGACGGCCAGCACGCCTTCGACGCGCTGCTGGCGGGCTGCGAGGCCGAGCCGGCATGCAAGGCGGCGCACCCGGCGCTGCGCAGCGACTGGACCGCGTTGCTGGCCAGCCTGCCGCGCGAGATCGCGGTGGCCCACCCGCTGACAGGCCGGCCCGAGCGCCTGGTGCTGACGCGCGAGATGGTGCTGGGCGCGGTGCGCGGCACGCTGTACGCGCCGTGGATCGCTGCCGCGCTGCCGGCCGCGCTGCAGCAGGCCGGCCAGGGCCGCTTCGAGGGGCTGGTCGGCCTGGGCGGCCTGCTCGGTGCGCGCAAGAGCGCCGGCCTCGCGATGGGCATGCATTTCTCGGTCATCTGTGCCGAGGATGCGCCGCGCATGGCGCAGGCCACCGACGCGCCGGGGGCCGACTTCGGGCGCACGCTGGGCGAGCTGTACCAGCGCGTCTGCGCCGGCTGGCCGCGCGGCGCGGTGCCGGCCGACTTCTACACATTGCCGGCCAGCATGACGCCGGTGCTGCTGCTGAGCGGCGGGCTGGACCCGATCACGCCGCCGCGGCATGCCGAGCGGGTTGCGAAGGCGCTGGGCGCGCAGGCGCGCGCGGTGGTGGTGCCGAACGCCGGACACGGCGTGTTGGGGGTGGGCTGCGCCGGCGAGCTGGTCCAGCGCTTCATCGATGCGCCGCACGACCGCGCCGCGCTGGCGGTCGACGCCGCCTGCCTGCTCGCGGTGCCGCGCCCACCGGCCTTCGTGCCGGTGCAGCCGGGGACGCCGAAATGATCGCGATCGAACACGTCGCGAAGCGCTTCGGCACCGTGCAGGCAGTACAGGACGTGCACCTGCAGGCGCCCGACGGCTGCATCACCGGGCTGCTGGGCCCGAATGGCGCCGGCAAGACGACGACGTTGCGCATGCTGGCCGGGCTGATCGCGCCGGACGGCGGGCGGCTGGCGGTCGACGGCATCGACGTTGCGAGCCGGCCGCATGACGCGCTCGCCCGCATGGGCGTGCTGGGCGATGCGCGCGGGCTGTCGCCGCGGCTGACGGCCCGCGAGAACATCGTCTACTACGGCCGGCTGCAGGGCCTGTCGCACGACGCGGCGCAGGCGCGAGCCGAGTCGCTGGCCGGATCGCTGGACATGAGGCCGCTGCTCGAGCGCCGCACCGACGGCTTCAGCCAGGGCGAGCGCATGAAGACCGCCCTGGCCCGCGCGCTGGTGCACGACCCGGCCAACATCGTGCTCGACGAGCCGACCAACGGGCTGGACGTGCTGGCCACGCGCTCGCTGCGCGAGGTGCTGCGCCACCTGCGCAGCCCGGCGGGCGGCGGCAAGTGCATCGTCTTCTCCACCCACATCATGCAAGAGGTGGAACGGCTGTGCGACAGCGTCGTCGTGGTCGCGCACGGCCGCACGGTGGCCCGCGGCAGCGTCGCCGACCTGCTGGCGCAGACCGGCGAGCAGGATTTCGAGGAGGCGTTCGTGAAGCTGGCTTTCGCCGAAGAACTCAGGCACGGGGGTCATCGCGCATGAGCGCGCCGGGCCGCCCCAAGGGCGAATACCGCAGTGCGCAGCACGAAGGTACTCCAGTGAACGGCTGGCGCCTGTTGTCCATCGTGCTGCGCAAGGAGCTGAGCGACGCGCTGCGCGACCGGCGCACGCTGCTGGTGGTGCTGGTGTCCAGCGTGCTGCTCGGGCCGCTGGTGCTGGTGGCGCTGTCGGGCCTGGTCGCGACGCTGGAGGCGCAGGCCGAGAAGCGCGTGGTGGTGGTGGCCGGCATCGAGCAGGCCCCGGGCCTGCGCAACTTCATCGAGCGGCAGAGCTACGCGGTGAAGCCCGCACCGGCCGACTACGAGGCGCAGCTGCGGGCTCAGACGCTGCGTGACCCGGTGCTGGTGGTGCCGCCCGGCTTCGAGGCCGCGCTGCTGCGCGGCGAGCAGCCGGTGCTGGAGATCGTCTCCGACAGCGGCAACAAGCCGGCCGAGGCCGGGGCCGGCCGGGTGTCGCGCCTGCTGGCCGGCTACGGCCGCGAGCGCGGCGCGCTGAGCCTGGCGCTGCGCGGCGTGTCGAGCCAGCTGCTGGAGCCGATGCAGGTCGAGGAGCGCGACCTGGCGAGCGCGCAGGGCCGCGCGGCGCAGCTCACCGGCATGCTGCCGTTCTTCGTCATCATGGCCGTGGTCTACGGGGCGCTGAATGCGGCGCTCGACACGACGGCCGGCGAGCGCGAGCGCGGCTCGCTGGAGCCGCTGCTGGCCAACCCGGCGCCGCGCTGGGCGCTGGTGGGCGGCAAGTGGGGTGCGGTGTTCTCGCTCGCGATGCTGATCGCGGTGCTGAGCTGCCTGAGCTTCCTGCCGGCGCAATGGCTGCTGCGCAGCGACACGCTGCAGGCGATGTTCCAGTTCGGCTGGGTCGAGGCGCTGCTGTTCATCGCCCTGCTGCTGCCGCTGGCCGCGGCGCTGTCGGCACTGCTGATGGCGGTGGCCATCCGCTGCCGCACCTTCAAGGAGGCGCAGGCGAACAGCACGGTGGTGGTGCTGGCGGCGTCGCTGCTGCCGCTGGTGACGCTGTTCAACCAGGGCGGCGAGGCGCCGTGGCATGCCTGGGTACCGGCGCTGGCGCAGTACGACCTGATGACGCGGGTGCTGAAGGGCGAGGCACTCGCGGCGCAGCCGGTGCTGGTGTCGCTGGTGGTGTGCGGGGTGCTGACCACGGCGGCGATCGCGTTCGTCGTGCACCGGCTGCGCACGGCCGCGGTCCGGTGACGCCCCGGGCGACGCGGCATGATGTCGGGATGAACACGATCTCCCCTTCCCCTGCTGCGCTCGACTGGCGCTTCTCCCGCTTCGACGACCTGACGCTGCGCGAACTGCACGACATCTACCAGGCGCGCCAGAAGGTGTTCTCGGTGGAACAGAACTGCGCCTACCTCGACGTGGACGGCTGCGATGAGCAGGCCTGGCACGTCGCGGCCTGGGTGCCCGGCGAACGCCAACTGCTGGCCTATGCGCGGCTGATCCCGCCCGGCATCAAGTATGACGAGCCATCGATGGGCCGCGTGATCACCACCGACGCGGCGCGCGGCACGGGGCTCGGGCGCGAGCTGGTGCGGCGCGTGATCGCGCACACCGCCCAGGTGCTGCCGGGCCATGGGTTGCGCATCTCGGCGCAGTCGCGGCTCGAAGCCTTCTACCAGGGCTTCGGCTTCGAGATCGTCGGCGAGCGCTACCTGGAAGACGGGATCCCGCACACGGAGATGGTGCGGGCCGCGATTTCGTAAGCCCGTGTGACAGCTGCAAGCCCGACGGCGGCCAGCCGTTCAGGCGGCGCGTTCGAGGGCCCGCTGCACCTCGGTCTGCCACGGCAGCGTGTGGACGATCTCGTTCAGGCGCATCGCGACTTCCATGCCGCTGAGCTTCTCGCCGCCGGCCCCCAGCAACTGCAGGTTGGTGATCAGGCCGAGCGGATCGGCCATGGCAACGATGCCTTGCTCGAGCTGGACCCAATCCCACGCCACCCCCGCCGCGCCTTCCGACAGCGGCCCGCCCCACAGCGTCTGGCCCGTGCTCGGGCCGTCGTCGTCACCGGGGCTTAACACCCTCGTGCCAAGGTGCACGAAGTGAAGATCGGGCGTGCAAGCCGCTTGCCACTTGACGGGCGGCCAGGCGTAGATGGTCCATGCGGGCGTCATAGCGGTTGATCGTGTTGATCCCTGAGTTTTGTGATTGGCCAATAATGTGGTGAAGTCTCGGACGCGCCAAGCTGTAAACCTTGCCAGCTGTAATCTCTGTCAGCTGTAAGACCTTTCAGGGTTTTCGAGGTCAGACGCGCCGGCCACAGATGCTCGCGAGGTGAAAGAGGACCATGCTGCAAGGTGGGTACATGTCGGTGCTGCAGGCGGGGACCCGCGAGGAGTTCCAGAGCGAGATCGTTCGCTTCGCACAGCAACTCGGGTTCGAGAAGGTCAGCGCCATCACGGTCATCGATCACTTCCTGGGCGAACCGGAGTTCATCGCCGTCGACAATGCGCCGGCCGCCTACCGCGACTCGTTCGAGGAGGTCGGCAACGGCCGCACCGACCCGGTGATGCAGCACTGCAAGCGCCAGAGCGTGCCCATCATCTGGGACCAGAAGACCTACACCTCGGTCGGCCAGGGCGAGAAGTGGGAGCAGCAGGCGCGCTTCGGCTATTCGCACGGCATCGGGCTCACGCTGCACCTGCCGGACGGCAAGCACTTCATGTTCGGCGTCGAGCGCGACCAGGCGCTGCCGACCGACCGGCACGAGCTCACCCGCATCGTCGCCGACCTGCAGCTGTTCACCGTGCACGCCTATGAAACGGCGTCGCGCATCCTGATCCCGGCGGCCCAGGAAGCCGGCGCGTCGCCGCTGACACCACGCGAGGTCGAAACCTTGCGCTGGACCATGGACGGCAAGACGGCGTGGGAGGTCGGCAACATCCTCGGTATCAGCGAGCGAACAGCCGTACTGCATGTGAACAATGCGATGCACAAACTGGGCTGCGTCAACAAACATCAGGCCGTTTTGAAGGCCTTGCGCATGGGCCTGATCCGCTGATTTCTGCCCTGCCCGATCTCGGAAAAAAGCGATACCTGTAAGAGCTGACAGTTACCGCAAACGAAGAGGACTGCTGGAATTGAGCCCGTGCACGAGTTGGCGTGCACAGCAAGCCAGGAGCCCCTCATGCAACAAGCAATCAACCTGATCCCGTCGACGCAATCGAACGAGCAAGTCGTGTTCGAAGCCCAGTCGAAGGTGAATCGCAGCGAGCCGATCGTTCTCGACGACAAGTTTCTGCGACTGATCAGCGGCGGCACCGACCAGCCGAACAAGACTTGGTGAGAGCTTCGGATTGCTGCGTCAACAGCAATGCACGTGATGGGTTAGACGAAGGTAGAAGTTGATCGGGCAGTGGCCGGGTGCTCCGAAGTCCCGGGGCCACTGCAGCGAACTCAGCGGAGGAAGTAGTAAATCGAAGAGGAACCCGTGAGCGGCCATCACCGCAGCGAGGTTCCCTCGAAGAGACAGGGATGTCCCTGATCTCGTCAACGTCAAGTCGAGCCATGCCGGGTCTGTTGCGCTTCGAGCGCGAAGTGCCAACAGACCTGGCCCGGCCGCCTCAGCATCCCGCGAGGCTGGCTCCAGACCCCCACCCAGACACTCCGGTTCCCCTCAAGCGCCCACGGCCACTTGGGCAGCTGCCAATGCAGTGGTATAGACCACCACCTGGTTGCGCCCGTCGCGCTTGGCCGCGTAGCAGGCCATGTCGGCCGCACGCAGCACCTCGGCCGCGCTGCTGAAGGCGGCATCGACGCGCACGAGCCCGATGCTCGCGCCTACGCTCAAGCCGCGGCCTTCCCAGGTCAACCGGTAGGCGCTGACGGCCGATCGCAGGCTCTCCGCCAGCGCCAGCGCGCGCTTCAGCGGGCACTGCGGCAGCAGCACCGCGAACTCGTCGCCACCCAATCGCGCCACCGTGTCCGATGGACGCACGCGCCCCTGCAGTTGCTGCGCGATGTCGCGCAGCAGCGCGTCGCCGGCGGCATGGCCGGCACTGTCGTTGACTGCCTTGAAGCGGTCCAGGTCGATGAAGAGCGCGCAGAACGGCTGCCGCGCAGCCTGCGCCGTCGCGTCCTCCAGCACCTTCTCGAACTGCACCCGGTTGGCCAGGCGCGTCATCGCATCGTGCGTGGCCGACCACGAGAGCCTCGCGTTGCGTTCGTGTGCCTCGGTCACGTCCTCGACGATCCAGATGATGCCGGCGCGCTGGTCGCTGTCGGGCAGCAGGCTGCCGCGGATGTGGCCCCAGAACGTGCTGCCGTTGCGGCGCACCAGCTGCGACTCGACCTCGTACCTGCCCCGTTCGCGCAGCGCGCTGCGCGACTCCTCGCTCAGCATCTGGTGCTGCTGCTCGCACGTGAAGATCTGCCGCGTGTCATGGCCCAGCAGTTCGGACTTGTCGCGACCGAACAGGTCGCAGAAGTGCTGGCTGACGAGTTCGAAATGTCCGTCGCGCGTCAGCGCGATGCCCGCATGCGCTGCATCGAGCACCGCCTCCAGCTGCTTCAGCAGCCGATGCGTCTCGACCCCCCGCCGATGCCGCTGCTCGACCACGTGCTGGAAGGCGCGGGACAGTGCACCGATCTCGCCAGCGTCGCGCGGCCAGTCGCCGGTGACCGGCGCATCGTCGTCGAGCAGGCTGGCCGCCCGCGCATGCAGGCGCGAGATCGGCCGGGTGATGGCCCAGGCCAGCAAGCCTGCAAGCAAGGCCGCCACGAGGCCGACCAGCGTGCCCACGCGCCAGGCCGTGCTGCGCGCAGCCGCCAGCGGGTGCATCGCGTCTTCCTCGGGCGTGATGTGGACCAGCATCCATTCGGCCGCCGGCACGCCGGCCAGGGCGACCAGGTAGCCGTTGCTCAGCGTGGCCGAGCCTTCGGAGTGGATGGTGCTGCCGTCGAGCACCCAGCGCTGGAACTCGGCGCTGAGCCCGGGCTCGTCGCGCGCACTGCGCAGGATGCGCTGCGGGTCGGCATGCGCAAGGATGCCGCCGCTGCGGTCGATCACGAGATCGCGCGAGTTGTCGCGCCCGGACGAGTCGCGCAGGAAAGACAACAGCCCGGTCTTGTCCAKTCGCAGCGATCCGCCCACCACCGCGATGACTTCGCCGTCGACACGCCGCACCGGCACCGCGAAGACGAGGATGGCCGCGTGGCTGATGCCCCCCACCAGGGGCTGCGAGATCACCGGCAGCTTCTCGCGCATCACCCGCTGGAAATACTCGCGCTGGCTCAGGTTGGGCAGCATCGTGCCCGGCACGCCCTTCTCCAGCCGCACCAGCAGCTCGCCGTCCGGTGCCGCAATGAAGACCGCATCGAACAGCAGCCCGGCCGAGGGCTTGTCGACCAGGAACTGCGTCAGCGCCGGGCGGTCGCGCAGCAGGTCGGGACGCACCTGGCTGGCCACGCCGACCAGCGCCGTCTGGAAGACCTCGAGCTTGCTGGACAGCAGGCTGGCCGTGCGCTCGACGTCGTTGGCGCTTTGCAGCATCAGCAGCTGCCGGGTGCGACTCTGCGTGGTCGACAGGATGAAGTGCGTCGTCACCGAAGTCGCGGCGACGGCCGTGACCACGCCGGCCGCGACGATCTTGAACTTGACCGACGCAGCAAAGCGACGCAACAGCAGACGAACGTTCGAGACCATGCAGGGAGACCCCGGCGCCGGTGCCGACAGCATCCCAGCGCTGCCCGATACACCATGCCCTGCGCATGCTCCCATGCGGGTTCGGCCCGCAAAGGCCGGGGAAACAAGGCCTTCCGGTGCCTGTTCAGCTCAATCCGGCTTGATGCGGGCGCGCGCGATCACCGGTTTCCAGCGCGCCTGCTCCTGCGCGATGAACTGCGCAAACTGCGCCGGCGTGTTGCCGACCGCCTCGGCGGCGTCGCCCTCCAGGCGCTCTTTCGCGCCCTGCGAGCGGATGGCCTTCGCCGCCTCCACCGCCAGGCGGTCCGCATACGTTTGCGCAAGGCTGGATGGGGCCAAAAGGCCATACCACTGCGTCATCTCGAAGTTGGGAAAGCCCTGTTCGGCGACCGTCGGCACATCGGGCAGCAACGCCAGCCGTTGTTTCGAGCCGGTGGCCAGGCAGCGCAGCTTGCCCGCCTTGATGAACTGCAGGATCGCCGGCGCGCCGACCGACGCGGCATCGAGCCGCCCTGCCAGCAGGTCGGTCAGTTGCGGCCCGGTGCCTCGGTAGGGCACATGGACGATGAACAGGTTCGCGACCGCCTTCAGGTATTCCATCGCCAGGTGCCCGGCACTGCCGTTGCCGGCGGAACCGAAGTTCATCTGGCCCGGCTTGCTGCGCACCAGCGCGATGAACTCCTTCAGCGTCTTCGCCGGCACATCGGGGTGGACGACGTACAGGCTGGGCACCTTGGCGAGCAGCGTGATCGGCTTGAAGTCCTTGTTCGGGTCGTACGGCAGCTTGTCGTACATGTAGGGGTTGACCGCCAGCGTGCCGATGTGGCCAAGGATCAGCGTGTGTTGGTCGTCGGCATGGGCCACGTCCGCCATCGCCACGTTGCCACCGCCACCGGGCTTGTTCTCGACATAGACGGTCTGGCCCAGGCCCTTGCTCAGTTCGACGGCCGTTGAACGGGCCACGATCTCGGAGCTGCCGCCAGGTGCGAACGGCACGACGAACCGGATCGACCGCGAGGGCCAGGCAGCCGTCTGCGCCCAGCCGGGCAGCGAGGCACCGGCCAGCGCGCAGCCGAGCCAATCCCGGCGGGACAGTGATGTGAATCGCATGGTCGGCGCTCCGCGGCGTTGGGGGGAGTTCGAGTCTAGGCAGCGAAGGCCGGCCGGCCATTGGGGGTACCCGCAGCCGCCGGTGCCACCCGGGCGGCTCTCACGCGGGCCGGGTGTCGCGCTCGAGGTGCCCCAGCCACTGCATGGCGTGGACGGCGTCGGCGCCGCACATGTCGCGGCTCGGCCGCAACGAGGCGCAGACGGCCGGCCGTTGCGCCTGCCCGAAGATCCGGCACCGCAGCTCCTCGTCCAGTTGCACGCAGGGAACGCCCGCAGGTTTGCCGTTCGGCATCCCGGGAATGGCGGTGCTGATCGATGGTGCGATGCAACAGGCCCCGCACCCGGCCCGGCAGCTCAGGACGTCGTGTTCCACGTGAAACAGCTTCTCAATGAAACCACGCCGGGCGCACGGCCCCTGCCGATGGCGAGTGACGGCACGTCACGGGCCGCCTAAAATTCAGCCCTCGCCGGCGTCCCTCACGCCCTGCGCCGTCAGCGTCACGCGCGAACGCTGCGATCCCAACCGGAGTTTCCATGCTGTTCCCCCAAGATTTCGACGTGATTGTCGTCGGCGGCGGCCATGCCGGCACCGAGGCCGCGCTGGCCGCGGCGCGCATGGGCTGCAACACGCTGCTGCTGACCCACAACATCGAGACCCTCGGGCAGATGAGCTGCAACCCATCGATCGGCGGCATCGGCAAGGGTCACTTGGTCAAGGAGGTCGATGCGCTGGGCGGCGCGATGGCCGCGGCCACCGACGAGTCCGGCATCCAGTTCCGCATCCTCAATGGCTCGAAGGGCCCGGCCGTCCGCGCCACGCGTGCGCAGGCCGACCGCATCCTGTACAAGGCGGCGATCCGCCGGCGCCTCGAGAACCAACCCAACCTGACCCTGTTCCAGCAGGCGGTCGATGACCTGATTGTCGAGGGCGACCGCGTGGTCGGTGCCGTCACGCAGGTCGGCATCCGGTTCCGCGCCCGTGCGGTCGTGCTGACGGCCGGGACCTTCCTCGATGGCCGAATCCACGTCGGCCTGCAGAACCACGCGGGCGGCCGTGCCGGCGATCCGCCAGCCCTCTCGTTGTCCGCCCGCCTGAAGGAACTCCAGCTGCCGCAGGGCCGGCTGAAGACCGGCACCCCGCCGCGCCTGGATGGCCGCAGTATCGATTTCACCCAGCTGACCGAGCAGCCCGGCGACCTGGACCCCATGCCGGTGTTCAGCTTCATGGGCAGCGCCGCCCAGCACCCGCAGCAACTGCCCTGCTGGATCACCCACACCAACGAACGCACGCACGAAATCATCCGCAGCGGGTTCGACCGCAGYCCGATGTWCACCGGCGTGATCGAAGGCGTGGGSCCGCGCTACTGCCCCAGCATCGAAGACAAGATCAATCGCTTCGCCGACAAGGACTCGCACCAGATCTTCCTGGAGCCGGAAGGCCTGACGACGCACGAGTACTACCCGAACGGCATCAGCACCAGCCTGCCCTTCGACATCCAGCTGGCCGCCGTGCGGTCGATGCGCGGGTTGGAGCAGGCCCACATCCTGCGCCCCGGCTATGCGATCGAGTACGACTATTTCGACCCGCGTGGGCTGAAGGCCAGCTTCGAGACCAAGTCGATCCAGGGTTTGTTCTTCGCCGGGCAGATCAACGGCACGACCGGCTACGAAGAAGCCGCTGCCCAGGGCTTGTTCGCGGGGATCAACGCCGCCCGCCAGGTCCAGGGCCGGGAGGCCTGGACGCCGCGCCGCGACCAGGCCTACCTGGGTGTTCTGGTCGACGACCTGATCACCAAGGGCGTCACCGAGCCGTACCGCATGTTCACCAGCCGCGCCGAATTCCGGCTGCAGCTGCGAGAGGACAACGCCGACGCCCGCCTCACCGAGATCGGACGCGAAATGGGCCTCGTCGACGACGAGCGCTGGACCGCCTTCAACCGCAAGCGCGACGCTGTTTTACGTGAAACCGAGCGGCTGAGGTCGACCTGGGTGCATCCGAACGCCCTGCCCGCGGCGGACGCCGAACGCCTGTTGGGCAAGGCGATCGAGCGCGAGTACAGCCTGGCCGACCTGCTGCGCCGTCCTGTCGTCGATTTCGACGCGATCACTGCCGTCGCGCTGATCGCCAAGCCGGAGGCCGCTGTTTCACGTGAAACCCTGCGCGCCGAGTTCGGTCCGGCCTTGGCCGACACCGTGATCGAGCAGGTCGAGATCAGCATCAAGTACGCCGGCTACATCACGAAGCAGAACGACGAGGTCGAGCGCTCGGCGCACTTCGAGAACCTGCGGCTGCCGGCCGAACTGGACTACGCCCAGGTCACCGCGCTCAGTTTCGAAGCCCGCCAGAAGCTGGCGAAGCACCGACCGGAAACGCTGGGCCAGGCGTCGCGGATCTCCGGCATCACGCCCGCCGCAGTGTCGCTGCTGCTGATCCATTTGAAGAAGGGTCGCTTCAAGGGATTCATGACCACCGACGCAGCGCCGGCCGATGCAGCCGCCTGAGGCCCGCGTCCTCGCCGACGGGCTCGATCGGCTCGGGCTGGCGCTGTCCGCCGACCAGCAGGCCAACCTGCTCGCCTACCAGGCCTTGATCGCCAAGTGGAACCGCGTCTACAACCTGACCGCCGTGCGCGACCCGGCCGAGATGCTGACGCACCACCTGCTCGACAGCCTGGCGGTCGTCGCGCCGCTGCGCCGCCATGCCGCATCGAAGGCGCTGCGCATCCTGGACGTCGGCAGCGGTGCCGGCCTGCCGGGCGTGGTGCTCGCCATCGCCGAGCCGCATTGGCAGGTCACCTGCGTCGACACGGTCGGCAAGAAGGCGAGCTTCATCCAGCAGGCTGCGGCCGAGTTGGGCCTGCGCCAGCTCCGCTCAGCGCACGCCCGTGTCGAGGAATTGCCGCCTGCCCACGCCGATGTGGTCACGTCTCGCGCATTCGCCTCGCTGGCCGATTTCGTCACCCTCACCCGCTCGCACCTCGCGCCCGGTGGCGTCTGGATGGCCATGAAGGGCAAGACGCCTGAATCGGAACTCGCCGCGCTGCCGGCCAGCGTGGAGGTGTTCCACGTGGAACCCTTGGACGTCCCCGGCCTGGATGCGGAGCGCTGCCTGGTCTGGATGCGGCCGAAGGACACCGCATGACGCTGTTCGGCATTTCCGACTACGGCTCGTTCTGCCTTGCCGTGCTGCTGTTCCTGGCGCTGCCCGGCCCCGGCACGCTGGCCCTGTTGACCTCATCGGCCAAGGGGGGATTTCGCGCCGGCGCGGCGGCGACCTTCGGGATCATCGTCGGCGACCAGGTGCTGCTGTGGCTGGCGGTCGGCGGTGTGGCCGCCTTGCTGGCCTCGCATCCGGCAGCCTTCCGGCTCGTGCAGTACGGCGGTGCCGCCTACTTGGTGTGGATCGGCCTGCGCCTGCTGCTGGCCCAGGAGGGCGATGCGCCGCCGATCCGCATCGAACCCCGCCAGTACGCCCGCCAGGCTTTCCTGATCACGCTGCTGAACCCGAAGGCCATCGTGTTCTACATGGCCTTCTTCCCGCTCTTCATCAATCCGACCACGCACCGGGGCGCCGTCACCTTTGCCGCGATGGCCGCCACGATCGCGCTGATCACCCTCGCCTACTGCCTCGCGCTGTGCGCTTTCGCCAACTCGGTGTCGAGCAAAGTGCGGCAACATCGCCGCTTGGTCGCCTGGTTGCAGAAGGCGGCTGGTATCTTCCTGGTCGGCTTCGGCATTCGCCTCGGCAGCAACTGACCCCCGATCCCTCTTCCCCAGCACGCCCCTTCATGACCCGCATCTTCTGCATCGCGAACCAAAAAGGCGGCGTCGGCAAGACGACGACCACCGTCAACCTGGCCGCCGGCCTGGCGCTGATCGGCCAGCGCGTGCTGGTCGTCGACCTCGATCCCCAGGGCAATGCGACCATGGGCTCGGGCATCGACAAGCGGGCCCTGACGCTCAGCGTCTACGACGTGCTGCTGGAGTCGGCCACGATCGCCGAGGCGCGCCAGCGCAGCGAGAAGGTCGGCTACGACGTGCTGGGCGCGAACCGCGAGCTGGCCGGTGCCGAGGTCGAGCTGGTCGAGCTGGAGCGCCGCGACAAGCGGCTGAAGACCGCGATCGAGGCGGTGTCGGGCGACTACGACTTCGTGCTGATCGACTGCCCGCCGTCGTTGAGCCTGCTGACGCTGAACGGCCTGTGCAGCGCCCATGGGGTGGTGGTTCCGATGCAGTGCGAGTACTTCGCACTCGAGGGCCTGTCGGACCTGGTCAACACCATCAAGCAGGTGCACGCCAACCTGAACCCCGACCTGCAGCTGATCGGGCTGCTGCGTGTGATGTTCGATCCGCGCATCACGCTGCAGCAGCAGGTCAGCGAACAGCTGAAGACGCACTTCGGCGACAAGGTGTTCAACAGCGTGATCCCGCGCAACGTGCGCCTGGCCGAGGCGCCCAGCTACGGGCTGCCCGGCGTGGTGTTCGACCCGGCCTCACGCGGTGCGCAGGCCTTCATCGAATTCGCGGCCGAGATGGTCGAGCGGGTGAAAGACCCGCTGCCCGCCTAGAGCCCCAACCCTTCGTCGACGCCCAGGTGCACGTTCATCGACTGCACCGCGGCGCCGCTGGCGCCCTTGCCCAGGTTGTCCAGACGCGACATCAGCAGCACCTGCTCGTCGTTCGCGAACACGAACACGTCGACCCGGTTGGTGTCGTTGCAGGCCTGCACGTCGAAGAAGCCCTCTTCCAACGTCTGCGCGTCGCGCAGCGGCATCACGCGGATGAAGCGCTCGCCGGCATAGCGCCGGCTCAGCGCGGCGTGCAGGGATTCGGCGCTCGCGCCGCTCGCCAGGGTCGACAAGTGCAAGGGCACACTCACTGCCAAACCCTTGTAGAACTTGGCAACGATCGGCAGAAACACCGGTTTCACGGTGAGCCCGGTGTGGGCCACCATCTCCGGGATGTGCTTGTGCGCGAGCGTCAGCCCATAGGGGCGCGGCGAGTCGAGCCGGGCATCGCCACCGGCCTCGTACTGTTCGATCATCTTCTTGCCGCCACCGGAGTAGCCGGTGATCGAGGTCGCGCTGACACCCAGCGACGCCGGCACCAAGCCCGCGTCCACCAGCGGGCGCAGCAGCAGGATGAAGGCACTGGCATGGCAGCCCGGGTTCGCGATGCGCTTGCTGGCGCGGATGCGATCGCGCTGGTCGGGTGCCAGTTCCGGCAGGCCGAAGGCCCAGCCCGGCAGCGTGCGGTGCGCGGTGCTGGCATCGATCAGGCAGGTCTTCGGGTTCGTCACCAGCGCCGCGGCCTCGCGCGCCGCTGCATCCGGCAGGCACAGGAACGCGACGTCAGCCTCGTTCAGCAGCCGGGCCCGCTCGGCAGCATCCTTGCGTCGATCGGCGTCGATGCGCAACACTTCGACGTCGCTGCGCGCGGCCAGGTACTCGTTGATGCGCAGACCGGTCGTGCCTTCCTGGCCGTCGACAAACACGCGATGCTTCATTGGATCGTCCCGCCACACTCATGTTGCAAACAGACCGCGAGGATAAGCCACCTGCATGACAAACACCCAACGCCCATCCGCCCCTGGGGTGCGGGTGCTGCTGCTTCCCGGCTGGCTGAACTCCGGCCCCGGCCACTGGCAAAGCCGCTGGGAGGACGAACACGGCGACCTGCGGGTCGAGCAGAACGACTGGACCTGGCCCAAGCGCGGCGACTGGCTGGCGCGCCTCGAAGAGGTGCTGCTGCAGGATGAGCGCCCGTCGCTGCTCGCTGCCCACAGCCTGGGATGCCAGCTCGTCGCCGCCTGGGCCGCGCATTCGCGGCACACGGCACGCGTGACGGGCGCCCTGCTGGTCGCCCCGCCCGACATCGAGCGCCCCGACATGCCGCCGCAGCTCGCGCCCTGGCGGCCGATCGTCCGCCAGCCACTGCCCTTCCCGAGCATCGCCGTGGTCAGCAGCGACGACCCGTTCTGCGCCCCCGAACGCGCGGCCGCCATGGCCACCGCCTGGGGCAGCCGGCGCGTCGACATCGGCCCGCGCGGCCACATCAACAGCGATTCCGGGCTCGGTCCATGGGCCGAAGGGCGGGCGATGTTGCAGTCGCTGGCGGCGCACCCCGGGTGATCGGGGAAAATGCCCCGATGGTCACCAAGAAACCCAAAGGCCTCGGCCTGGGCCTCGAAGCATTGCTCGGCCCCAAAGTCTCCGACGCCCCCGCTCCCACCGACGATGGCACGCCCCGCACGCTGAAGCTCGCCCAGCTGCAACCGGGCAAGTACCAGCCTCGCACGCGCATGGACGAGGGCTCGCTGTACGAGCTGGCCGAGAGCATCAAGGCGCAGGGCATCATGCAGCCGGTGCTGGTGCGCGCGGTCGGGCCGAACCGCTACGAGATCATCGCCGGCGAACGCCGCACGCGCGCCGCCAAGCTGGCCGGCCTCGACGAGGTGCCGGTGCTGGTGCGCGAGGTGCCCGACGAAGCCGCTGCCGCGATGGCGCTGATCGAGAACATCCAGCGCGAAGACCTGAACCCGCTCGAAGAGGCACAGGGCATCACCCGCCTCGTCAACGAATTCCACCTGACCCACGAGCAGGCCGCGCAGGCCGTCGGCCGCTCGCGCAGCGCCACCAGCAACCTGCTGCGCCTGCTGAACCTGGCCGAGCCGGTGCAGCAGATGCTGATGAGCGGCGACCTCGACATGGGCCATGCGCGTGCGCTGCTGTCGCTCGACGGCGCACACCAGATCCTCGGGGCCGGCGAGATCGTCGCGAAGAAGCTCAGCGTGCGCGAGGCCGAGAAGCTGGTCGCGAAGATGGGCTCGTCGCGCCAGCAGCCGCTGCTGCGCGTGCCGAAGGAGAAGCCGCGCGACCTGGCCCGCATCGAGGAGCAACTCTCCGACGCCCTCACGGCACAGGTCGAGATTCGCGTCAAGAAACGCACCAAGCGCGGCGAACAAGGCGAAGTCGCCATTGCCTTCGGCTCGCTGGAGGAGTTGAATGGGTTGCTCGACAAGCTCGGGCTCACCAGCACCTGACCCATGCCACGCCGCCTCCGGTTGACCGAACATTCCATGAGGAACTTCCGTCGCCGCACGCCCCTCATTGCATGCATCATCACGGCCAGGAGGCATCACCTCATGCAGGTGGTGACACGCAGCAACAGACAGGGGCACACTATTTGCTGTACACCGTCGGTACAGGCAAGCCCCGAACAGCGGTCTTATTTCTCCACTTCTCAGGACATCCCCGACCCCGAAATGCCGCAAGCTTGAACCACGACATGAGCTGACCCACAAGGAAAGCTCTGATGGAGCCCTGCTACCGGGACTTCATCAGAACTTCCCCGGATGACAGAGAAGGTGGCCCCTTCGCTGTCGCCATCCCGATGCCTTAGGAGGTCAGCATGGATGTGATCAGCCATTTCGCCGCACGCTTCGAGCGCACGCGTGAAGAGGAACTCTCGCTCGAAGAGTACCTCGCCGAATGCAAGCGCAACCCCGTGGCCTACGCCACCGCCGCCGAGCGCATGCTCAAGGCGATCGGGGACCCCCAGACCATCGACACGCGCAACGACCCGCGGCTGTCGCGTCTGTTCGCGAACAAGGTGATCAAGATCTACCCGGCCTTCGCCGAGTTCTACGGCATGGAAGACTCCATCGAGCAGGTGGTGTCCTATTTCCGGCACGCCGCGCAGGGGCTGGAGGAAAAGAAGCAGATCCTGTATCTGCTCGGCCCGGTGGGCGGCGGCAAGTCGTCGATCGCCGAGCGGCTGAAGTCGCTGATGCAGGAGGTGCCGTTCTACGCGATCAAGGGTTCGCCGGTGAATGAATCGCCGCTGGGCCTGTTCGACGCGATCGAGGACGGCCCCATCCTCGAGAAGGAATACGGCATCCCGCGCCGCTACCTGCAGCGCATCCTGTCGCCGTGGGCCGTCAAGCGGCTCGACGAGTTCGGCGGCGACATCCGCAAGTTCCGCATCGTCAAGCGCTTCCCGTCGGTGCTCAAGCAGGTCGGCATCGCCAAGACCGAGCCGGGCGACGAGAACAACCAGGACATCTCGTCGCTGGTGGGCAAGGTCGACATCCGCAAGCTCGAGACCTATGCGCAGGACGATCCGGACGCCTACAGCTACTCCGGCGGCCTGTGCCTGGCCAACCAGGGCCTGCTCGAGTTCGTCGAGATGTTCAAGGCGCCGATCAAGGTGCTGCACCCCTTGCTGACCGCCACGCAGGAAGGCAACTACAAGGGCACCGAAGGCTTCGGCGCGATCCCGTTCGACGGCGTGGTGCTCGCGCACAGCAACGAGAGCGAATGGAAGGCCTTCCGCAACAACAAGAACAACGAGGCCTTCCTCGACCGCATCTACATCGTCAAGGTGCCGTACTGCCTGCGCGTCAGCGAGGAAGTGAAGATCTACGAGAAGCTGCTGCGCGGCTCGTCGCTGGCCCAGGCCACCTGCGCGCCCGGCACGCTGAAGATGATGTCGCAGTTCGCGATCCTCACGCGGCTGAAGGAGCCCGAGAACAGCAGCCTCTACTCCAAGATGCTGGTCTATGACGGCGAGAACCTGAAGGACACCGACCCGCGCGCCAAGAGCTTCCAGGAGTACCGCGACTACGCCGGCGTCGACGAGGGCATGAGCGGCATCTCGACGCGCTTCGCGTTCAAGATCCTCAGCAAGGTGTTCAACTTCGACAGCACCGAGGTCGCCGCCAACCCGGTGCACCTGATGTACGTGCTCGAGCAGCAGATCGAGCGCGAACAGTTCCCGGCCGAGCTGGAGCAGAAGTACCTGGCCTTCATCAAGGAGCATCTGGCGGTGCGCTATGCCGAGTTCATCGGCAAGGAGATCCAGACCGCGTACCTCGAAAGCTACAGCGAGTACGGCCAGAACATCTTCGACCGCTACGTCACCTWCGCCGACTACTGGATCCAGGACCACGAATACCGCGACACCGACACCGGCGAGGTGTTCGACCGCGGCTCGCTGAACGCCGAACTCGAGAAGATCGAGAAGCCGGCCGGCATCGCGAACCCGAAGGACTTCCGCAACGAGATCGTCAACTTCGTGCTGCGGGCGCGGGCCAACAACGCCGGCAACAACCCGGTCTGGACCAGCTACGAGAAGCTGCGCACGGTGATCGAGAAGAAGATGTTCTCGAACACCGAGGAGCTGCTGCCGGTGATCAGCTTCAATGCCAAGGCGAGCGCCGACGAGGCGAAGAAGCACGAGGACTTCGTCACGCGGATGGTCGCGAAGGGCTACACGTCGAAGCAGGTGCGCCTGCTCTGCGAGTGGTACCTGCGCGTGCGCAAGAGCTCCTGACCGCGAAAGGCCGACATGCTCCAGCAGATCATCGACCGGCGGCTGGCGGGCAAGAACAAGTCCATCGGCAACCGCGAGCGTTTCCTGCGCCGCCACAAGGACCAGATCCGCGAGGCGGTGAAGCGCGCGGTCGATGGGCGCGGCATCCGCGACATCGCGCAGGGCGAGGACATCCACATCCCGAAGCGCGACATCGCGGAGCCGGTGTTCGGCCACGGCCAGGGCGGCAAGCGCGAGATGGTCCACCCGGGCAACCAGGACTACGTGCGCGGCGACCGCATCGAACGGCCGAAAGGCGGCGGGGGCGGCGGCGGCGGCGGGCAGGCCAGCGATTCCGGCGAGGGGGACGACGACTTCGTCTTCCACCTCAGCAAGGAAGAGTTCATGCAGGTCTTCTTCGACGACCTGGCCCTGCCCAACCTCGCGCGCACCACGCTGGCCGAGACACCCGAGTTCAAGACCCACCGCGCCGGCTACAGCAGCGACGGCACGCCGAACAACCTGCACGTGGTGCGCTCGATGCGCGGTGCGATCGGGCGGCGCATTGCGCTCGGCTCGCAGTCGAGGCGCGACCTGGCCGAGCTCGAAGAGCAGCTCGCGCTGCTCAAGCGCCACCCGCATCCGAACCCGTTCGCGCACGAGATCCCGCCGCTCGAACTCGAGATCGAGGCGCTGCGGGCCCGCCTGAAGCGCATCCCCTACCTCGACCCGATCGACCTGCGCTACCGCAGCCGCGTTCGCGTGCCGGTGCCGACCTCGAAGGCGGTGATGTTCTGCCTGATGGACGTGTCCGGCTCGATGGACGAGGCGCGCAAGGACCTGGCCAAGCGCTTCTTCATCCTGCTGTACCTGTTCCTGACGCGGCACTACGAGAAGATCGACATCGTCTTCATCCGCCACCACACGCAGGCGCAGGAAGTGGACGAGCAGAATTTCTTCCATTCCACCGAGACCGGCGGCACCGTGGTGTCGAGCGCGCTGGTGCTGATGGAAGAGATCGCGCGCGCCCGCTACCCCACCGCCGAGTGGAACATCTACGGCGCGCAGGCCAGCGACGGCGACAACTGGCACCACGACAGCGGTCGCTGCCGCGAGCTGCTGGCCAACAACATCCTGCCGCTGTGCCGCTACTTCGCCTACGTGCAGGTGGCCGAGGAAGAACAGAACCTGTGGGACGAGTACTCCACGCTCGCCGCCGACGCCAAGGCTTTCGCGATCCGCAAGGTGACCGAGGCCTCGCAGATCTATCCGGTGTTCCGCGACCTCTTCAAGAAGGAGGGTGCTCCCACATGAACCTCCACGTCACACCACCCTGGGGCGCCGAAAGGCGCACGCGACAAATGATCGAAGCCCCGAGACGCCGTGCCGCCGACCTGGCGGCGCCGCCGCGCGCCCGCGACCCGCTGCCCTCGCCCACCGACTGGTCGTTCGAGCTGATCGAGCAGTACCACGAGATCATCAAGGCGACCGCGGCGCGCTTCGGCCTGGACACCTACCCGAACCAGCTCGAGATCATCACCGCCGAGCAGATGATGGACGCCTACGCGTCGGTCGGCATGCCGGTGAACTACCGCCACTGGAGCTACGGCAAGGAGTTCATCGCGACCGAGAAGAACTACCGGCGCGGGCACATGGGCCTGGCCTACGAGATCGTCATCAACTCCGACCCCTGCATCAGCTACCTGATGGAGGAGAACACGATGGCGATGCAGGCGCTGGTGATCGCCCACGCCGCCTACGGCCACAACAGCTTCTTCAAGGGCAACTACCTGTTCCGCATGTGGACCGATGCGTCGTCGATCATCGACTACCTGGTCTATGCGAAGAACTACGTCACCGAGTGCGAGGAGCGCCATGGCCTCGACGCGGTCGAGAACTTCCTCGACAGCTGCCACGCGCTGATGAACCACGGTGTCGACCGCTACCGCCGCCCGAGCCGCAAGTCGCTGGCGCAGGAGCTGGCCGACGCGAAGGACCGCGAGGCCTACGCGCAGCGCCAGATCAACGAGATGTGGCGCACGCTGCCGCGCAAGGCCGACAAGGCCGCCCTCGAGGAGGCCGAGACCCGGCGCTTCCCGGAGGAGCCGCAGGAGAACCTGCTGTACTTCATCGAGAAGCACGCGCCGCTGCTGGAGCCGTGGCAGCGCGAGATCGTGCGCATCGTGCGCAAGGTCGCGCAGTATTTCTACCCGCAGCGCCAGACGCAGGTGATGAACGAAGGCTGGGCCACGTTCTGGCACCACCACCTGCTGAACACCATGTACGACGACGGCCACCTGAGCGACGGCATGATGATCGAGTGGCTGAAGTCGCACACCAACGTGGTGTACCAGCCGCGCGTCGGCGACCGCGGTTACAGCGGCATCAACCCGTACGCGCTGGGTTTCGCGATGTACACCGACATCAAGCGCATCTGCCAGAACCCGACCGAGGAAGACCGACGCTGGTTCCCCGACCTGGCCGGTGCCGACTGGCTGCAGTCGATCGACCATGCGATGCGCAATTTCAAGGACGAGAGCTTCATCGGCCAGTACCTGTCGCCGAACCTGATGCGCGAGTTCCGGCTGTTCTCGATCGTCGACGACGAGAAGGAAAAGGACCTGGAAGTCGCGGCCATCCATGACGAGAGCGGCTACCGGCGCGTGCGCGAGGCCTTGTCGCACCAATACGACCTGGGCAGCCGCGAACCGAACATCCAGGTCTGGAGCGTGAACCTGCGCGGCGACCGCTCGCTGACGCTGCGGCATGCGCAGCACAACGACCGCCCGCTGCACGACGGCGCACAAGAGGTGCTGAAGCATGCGGCCCGGCTGTGGGGCTTCGGCGTGCACCTGGAGAGCGTCAACGCGGCCGGGGAAGTGCAGAAGCGCTGGTCGGTGCCGGCGCCGCATTGACCGGAGGCACCGACCCGGATTGGCATCCGGGTTTACAGCAGCAATTCGTCGGGCGGAATGAACGCCCGCACCGTGCCGATCAGCTTGTCGACGTAAGCCTCCTTCTCGCCGACCGGCGCCACGTAGTGCAGCGCCTTCGCGGTGCTCTCGACGCCCGCGCGCCGCAGCATCGCCCACGTCGCCAGGTATTGCGACGCCAGGCAGCCGCCGGCCGTCGCGATCGGCCCGCGCGCGTGGAACGGCGCGTCCACCACGCGCACGCCCGCCTCCACCACCCACGGCTTGGTCGTCAGGTCGGTGCAGGCCGGCATGTCGGCCAGCAGCCCCAGCCGCGCCAGCAGCAAGGTGCCCGAGCACTGCGCGCCGATCAGCTGGCGCAGCGGGTCGAGCTGCAGCCGGTCGAGCAGCGCGCTGTTCTCGGCGATCGCCCGCGTGTAGATGCCGCTGCCGAACAGCACGATGTCGGCCTCGTTCGCGAACTCCAGCGGCTGCTGCGTCTCGATCGTCACGCCGTTCATCGACGTGAGCCGCTGGCTCGGCCCGGCAATCTCGGCCGTCCAACCGTCGGCACGCAACCGGTTCAGCATGCCGAGCGCGATGAACGAGTCGAGCTCGTTGAAGCCGTCGAAGGTGACGATGGCCGCGCGCACCGGGCGCACCGGGCTCAAGGCGTTCACTCTTCGAGCAGGCTGCGCAGCATCCACGCAGTCTGTTCATGCACCGTCAGGCGCTGCGTCAGCAGGTCGGCGGTCGGTTCGTCTCCGGCCTTGTCGGCCAGCGGAAACAGGCTGCGCGCGGTGCGTGCCACGGCCTCGTGGCCCTGCACCAGGATGCGCACCATGTCGAGCGCCTTCGGCGGCGTGGCCGGCGCGTCCTTGATCGAGGCCAGCGCACCGAACTGCCCGTAGGAGCCGGGTGCGGGGTGGCCCAGCGAGCGGATGCGCTCGGCGATCGGGTCGACCGCGGCCCACAGCTCGGTGTACTGCGTCATGAACATCAGGTGCAGCGTGTTGAACATCGGCCCGGTGACGTTCCAGTGGAAGTTGTGCGTCGTCAGGTACAGCGTGTAGGTGTCGGCCAGCAGGCGGCTCAGGCCACCGGCGATGGCGGCGCGGTCCTTGTCGCTGATGCCGATGTGGATGCCGAGGCTGCCGGCGGCCGGTGCCGCGGGTGCTGCAGGTGACGGGGTCTTGGTCTTCTTGGCCATCTGGGGTTCTCCGGGAGGATTCACGAGTCGGGATTCTGGTTCGAGTCTAGTCAGGGTTCAAAGGCCCCTCACGAGACCCTGATGACGCCTTCCAGCGGACAGGCGTAGATCGCGTTGCGCAGTGCGGCGATCGCCTCGTAGCGCGTGAAGGTGCGGCGCCAGGCCAGCACCACGCGGCGCGTCGGCACCGGCGGACTGAACGGCACGTAGCGCACGTGCGGCTGCTGGTCCTTCGGCACGCTCAGCTGCGGCACCACGGTGATGCCCATGCCGGACGCCACCATGTACTTGATGGTCTCGAGCGACGAGCCCTCGAAGCTCTTGCGGATGCCCTCGGCATCGCTCGAGAAGCGCGCGTACTCGGGGCAGACCTCGAGCACGTGGTCGCGGAAGCAGTGGCCGGTGCCAAGCAGCAGCATGGTCTCCTGCTTCAGTTCCTCGGCGGTGATGCGCTTGCGCTTGGCCAGCGCGTGGTCCTTCGGCACCGCCACCATGAACGGCTCGTCGTACAGCGGCGCCACCGCGAGGCCTGTGTCGGGGAAGGGCTCGGCCATGATGGCGCAGTCGAGCTCGCCGGTGCGCAGCATGTCGAGCAGGCGCGCGGTGAAGTTCTCCTGCAGCACCAGCGGCATCTGCGGCACGCGGTCGATCGCCTGCTTCACCAGGTCGGGCAACAGGTAGGGGCCGATGGTGTAGATCACGCCGACGCGCAGCGGGCCCGACACCGGATCCTTGCCGCGCTTGGCGATCTCCTTGATGCCGGCGGCCTGGTCGATCACCGACTGGGCCTGGCGCACGATCTCCTCGCCGAGCGGGGTCGCGCTGACCTCGTTGGAGCCGCGCTCGAACAGCTTGACGTCGAGTTCCTCTTCCAGCTTCTTGATCGCGACGCTGAGCGTGGGCTGCGACACGAAGCAGGCTTCGGCCGCGCGCCCGAAGTGTTTCTCGCGTGCGACCGCGACGATATAGCGCAACTCGGTGAGTGTCATGGCATCCCGCTCTGGCCCAGCCCGGAAGAATATCCGACACCCGGTCGCGCGTCATGCGCCCGCCGGGATCGCCCTGCGATACCTGTGTGCCGGGCGCTTGCCGCCGTGCCGCGGCACGTCGATCCTGCGGCCCGCGGCATGTGCCGCGCAGCGAAAGACCGTATGAGACCCTCGCGTTCACGCGCCCTGCTGGGCGCCACCGTGGCCGCCGCGTCCCTCAGTGCCTGCTACGTGGTGCCGATCGACCCGCGCACCGGCCAGGGCTACCCCATCAACCGCGACGCGCGCGGCGACGGCCCCGCGCCGGCCCCCGTCACCGTCGTGACCCCGCCCGCACCGGCCGGCCCGCCGCAGCCGACGGTGCTGAACGCACGCCTGTATCCGCTGAACCAGCAGGCCAACAAGGGCGGCCTGCTGACGGCCGTGGTGGTCGACAACAACGCCGGGCGCGGCAGCTTCACGCTGGCCTACCTGGGCGACACGCTGCAGGGCGAGAGCACGCGCGTCGATGCCAGCTATGCCGCCTTCGGCCGCATCTACAACGAGGTGCTGGGCATCAACCAGCGCAACTTCAGCGGCCGCCGCGGCATTGCCAACGCGTACGGCGCGAAGGGCGTCAACGCGCAGTGCGAGTACCTGATCACCGGGCCGGGCATCGGGACGGGGGCCTGCCAGTTCTCGGACGGCGCGCGGTACCAGATCCACTTCGGGTCGTGAGCGACGATCCCCGCATCGGCATGCGGGCTACGCCTTGGCGGGGCGCTTGATGGCCTCGATCTTGTCCAGCGCCAGGCCGTCGAGCGCCTTCTTCAGCGTCGCCGCATCCACCTGCTGGCCCTTGGCCTCGACGATCACGCCATTGGCCAGCAGCACCGTCATCTCGCCGCGGCTGCCGTCCTTGCGAAACTCCTCGCGCACCGTGCGCGGGCCCTGCTTGTAGACCTTCTCGACCTGCTCCGCGGTCTCCTTGTCCATCGTCATGTTGGCCCAGCCGGCCAGCGCGGCCAGCCCGGCCGTCCCACCCAGGTCGGTGACCGACAGCTCGATGCGCTTGTCGCCGGCCGCGTACGAGGCTTTGGCGCTGGAACTGGCGATGCCGATGGCCTGCCCGCCCTGCGACTCGATCGACTCGCGCTTGAGCTCGCCGATCGCCTCCGGCAGCAGCGCCTTCAGGTCGGCCGGCGCGATCGGCTGGCCGTTGGCGCCGGTCAAGGCGCCCATCGCCTCGCCCATCGCCTTCGCGGTGGCGGCCGGGTCGCCCGACTTCTGCGCCTCTTCCATGCGCTTGCCCGCCTCTTCCATCTTCTTCGTCAGCTCGTCCATCTTCGCGGTGTCGATCTTCACCTCGCCGTCCGGCGTCTTGATCGTCACCGCGTTGCCCTGCGAACCGCCCCAGCCGCCGAACATGCCGCGCGTCGGCAGCACGGCCGCCGACAGCGCCGCCAGCACCAGCATCAACACGATCGAGCACAGGATCACCACCGCCGTGTAGGCCGCCGCCTTCTCGCGCGGCGCCTGCATCAGCACCGGCAGGCCCGTGTACAGCAGGTAGATCGAATACAGCGACGCCAGCAGGCCCAGCACGCTGAGCGAAGGCAGCAGGCTGAAGATGCCG
This sequence comes from Rhizobacter sp. P2_D12, assembly GCF_056404395.1. Classification (NCBI taxonomy): domain Bacteria; kingdom Pseudomonadati; phylum Pseudomonadota; class Betaproteobacteria; order Burkholderiales; family Sphaerotilaceae; genus Rhizobacter; species Rhizobacter sp. P2_D12. The sequence continues at coordinate 33,491 of NZ_JBFUEB010000029.1, forward strand.
CCGACCCAGGCCGCGGTGAACGAGTAGGCCACCACCTTCATTGCGGCGATCTGGCTCTTGCGCCCGCCGAAGGTCGGCGCCAGCGCATCGACGATCAGCGCCAGCACGAACACCATCGCCAGCCCCAGCACGTAGCTCACCACCATGTGCGTGAGCCCCGACACGAAGGGCACGCGGATGCTGGCGCCGAAACCGCTGATGCCCACCACCGACAGCCCGATGAAGGCGGCCAGCACCGGGATCGCGGCAAGGATCATCACGTAGCGCTGGTACAGCGACGCAGGCGTCTCGGCCTCGCCGTCGATCACCGGCCAGGTCTCCTTGGGCTTGAGCAGGATGTCTTGAACGCGCTGGATCAGATTCATCGTTCCCTCCGGTGGTTTGACGCTTGAACGTCGTGGATGCTATCGCGCACCCTCGCGGGGCAGGACAGTGGAAACTAGGGGGATGGCCGCAGGCTCAGGCCTTCAGGTACTCGGCCTTGCCGCCCAGCCAGCGCAGCACGTGCTGCTCGGCGATGCGCGGGTGCTTGTCGAGCAGCGTCGTCGCGACGGCGCGGGCACGGTGCACCAGGGCCTCGTCCAGCGCGAGGTCGGCAAAGCGCAGCAGCGGCGCGCCCGACTGCCGAGCGCCGAGGAACTCGCCGGGCCCGCGGATCTCCAGGTCGCGGCGCGCGATCTCGAAGCCGTCGTTGGTCTCGGCCATCGCCTTCAGCCGGTCCTTGCCGGTGGGCGACAGCGGCGGCGTGTAGATCAGCACGCAGACGCTCGCCACAGAGCCGCGCCCGACCCGCCCGCGCAGCTGGTGCAGCTGGCTGAGCCCGAAGCGTTCCGCATGCTCGATCACCATCAGCGATGCGTTCGGCACGTCGACGCCGACCTCGATCACCGTCGTGCTGACCAGCACCTTCATCTCCCCGGCGGTGAACAGCGCCATCACCGCCGCCTTCTCGGCCGCCGGCATGCGCCCGTGCAGCAGCCCGACCAGGTGGTCCGGCAACGCCTCGCACAGCTGCTGGTGCGTCGCGGTCGCGTTCTGCAGGTCCAGCGTCTCCGATTCCTCGATCAACGGGCACACCCAGTAGACCTGCCGGCCGCGCGCCACTTCGTCGGCGATGGTCAGGATCACGTTGTCGCGCCGTGCGTCGCTGAACACCTTGGTGACGATCGGCGTGCGCCCGGGCGGCAGCTCGTCGATGGTGCTGACGTCCAGGTCGGCGAACACCGTCATCGCCAGCGTGCGCGGGATCGGCGTCGCACTCATCATCAGCAGGTGCGGTTCCAGCGCCCCCTGCTGCAGCTTGGCGCGCAACGCCAGCCGCTGCGCGACGCCGAAGCGGTGCTGCTCGTCGATGATCGCCAGGCCCAGCTTCGAGAATTCGACCTCGCCCTGGATCACCGCATGCGTGCCGACCACCAGCCCGGCCTCGCCGGAGGCCACGCGCGCCAGCATCTCGCGCCGCCCCTTGCCCTTGCGGCTGCCGGTGAGCCAGGCCACCTGCACGCCCAGCGGCTCGAGCCAGCCGACCAGCTTGCGGAAGTGCTGTTCGGCCAGGATCTCGGTCGGTGCCATCAGCGCGCACTGCCAACCCTCGTTCATCACCACCGCCGCAGCCAGCGCCGCCACCACCGTCTTGCCGGAGCCCACGTCCCCCTGCAGCAGCCGGTGCATCGGCACCGCGCGCTGCAGGTCGGTCGCGATCTCCTCGACCACGCGACGCTGCGCCGCCGTCAGCGCGAACGGCAGTGCAGCGAGCAGCTTCTCCTGCAGGCCGCCGGCCCGCACCGTGAAGCGCGGCGCCTGCTGCAGGGCCCGCTCCTGCTTGGCCTGCAGCTGCGACAGCTGCTGCGCGAGCAGCTCCTCGAACTTCAGCCGCTGCCACGCCGGGTGGCTGTGGTCCTCCAGCGTCGCCAGGCTGGCGTCGGGGCTCGGGTGGTGCAGGAAGCGCAGCGCATCGCGCAGGCTCATCAGGCCGGGCGGCAACAGCGCGGCCGGCACGATCTCGGACAGGTCGGCGCGCTGCACCCCCGAGGCCACCGCCTTGCGCAGGTAGGCCTGCGGCAGCGTCGCGCTGGTCGGGTAGACCGGCGTCAGGGCCTGCGCCAGCGGGGTGTCCTCGTCGACGCCCTTGAAGCTGGGGTGCACCATCTCCAGCCCGAAGAAGCCGCCGCGGGCCTCCCCGCGCACGCGCACGCGCCGGCCGACGGCGAGCGTCTTCTGGTGATTGGGATAGAAGTTCAGGAAGCGCAGCCACAGCGCGTCACTGCCGTCGTCCAGCTTGACGACCAGCTGCCGCCGCGGGCGGAACTGGATCTCGCACTCGCGCACGATGCCTTCGACCTGCGCGCTGTCGCCATCGCGCAGCGATGCGATCGGCGTGATGCGCGTCTCGTCTTCGTAGCGCAGCGGCAGGTGCAGCGCGAGGTCGATGTCGCGCACCAGGCCCAGCTTTTCCATCGCCTTCTGCGGCGCAGACTTCTCGGCGGCGGACGGAGCGGGGGACGAGGCAGCGGGACCGGGCATGCGCGGATTCTGCCGCGTGAAACAATCCGGCCTTGCCGATCTTCGCCAGGCCGGTCCAGCCTGCATGCCATGTCCACCGCTTCCCGCGCGTTCACCCTCAGCGACTTCGACTTCGCCCTCCCCCCGGAACTGATTGCCCAGCATCCCGCCGCCGAGCGCAGCGCCTCGCGGCTGCTCGACGGCCGCGGCGATCCGCCGGCCGACCGCATCTTCCGCGACTTGCCTGCGCTGCTGCAGCCGGGCGACCTGCTGGTCTTCAACGACACCCGCGTGATCAAGGCCCGGCTGCATGGCGTGAAGGCCAGCGGTGGCGCCGTGGAGGCCCTGGTCGAGCGCCTGCTGCCGGGCCATGAAGTGCTGATGCACCTGCGCGCCAGCAAGTCGCCCAAAGCCGGCCAGCGCGTGCGCTTCGCCGACGCCTTCGACGCCGAGGTGCTGAGCCGCGGCGGCCCCGACGGCAGCCTGTTCCACCTGCGCTTCCCGGACGAGCCGCTGGCGCTGCTCGAGCAGCACGGCCACGTGCCGCTGCCGCCCTACATCACGCATGCCGACGATGCCGACGACGAGCGCCGCTACCAGACGGTGTTCGCCGCCCGGCCGGGTGCCGCCGCCGCGCCCACCGCGGCGCTGCACTTCGACGAGGCGGTGCTGGCCGCGCTGCGCGCGCGCGGCATCGGCAGCGCAAGCGTCACGCTGCACGTCGGCGCCGGCACCTTCCAGCCGGTGCGCAGCGAAGACATCGCCAAGCACACGATGCACAGCGAATGGTTCGAGGTGCCGCCGGCCACGGTCGACGCGATCGCCCGCACGCACGCGAGCGGCGGCCGGGTCGTCTCGGTCGGCACCACCACGCTGCGCGCGCTGGAGTCGGCCGCGCTCGGCGGCACGCTGCAGGCCGGCAGCCGCGACACCGACATCTTCATCACGCCGGGCTTCGGCTTCCGCGTGGTCGACGTGCTGGTCACCAACTTCCACCTGCCCAAGAGCACGCTGCTGATGCTGGTCAGCGCGTTCGCCGGGTACGAACACGTGAAGGCGCTGTACGCGCACGCGATCGCGCAGGGCTACCGCTTCTTCAGCTATGGGGATGCGATGCTGCTGGAACGCCGCAGCGCAGCGCTTGCGGGACAATCGCCCGATGCTCCAGTTTGACCTCCTCAAGACCGAAGGCCATGCGCGCCGCGGCCGCCTGACGCTGAACCACGGCGTCGTCGAAACCCCGATCTTCATGCCGGTGGGCACCTACGGCACCGTCAAGGGCGTGATGCCGGCCTCGCTCGAAGCGATGGGCGCGCAGATCATCCTCGGCAACACCTTCCACCTGTGGCTGCGCCCGGGCGTCGACATCCTGCGCCAGTTCGGCGGGTTGCACCGCTTCGAGGGCTGGACGAAGCCGATCCTGACCGACAGCGGCGGCTTCCAGGTCTGGTCGCTGGGCGACATGCGCAAGATCAGCGAGGAAGGCGTGCGCTTCGCGTCCCCGGTCAACGGCGACAAGCTGTTCCTGACGCCCGAGACCAGCATGCAGATCCAGCACGCGCTGAACAGCGACATCGTGATGCAGTTCGACGAGTGCACGCCCTACGAGAGCAAGGGCCACCTGACCACCGAGGCCGAGGCGCGCAGCTCGATGGAACTGAGCCTGCGCTGGGCACGGCGTTGCCTGGCCGAGTTCCAGCGCAACGAGAACCCGAACGCGCTGTTCGGCATCGTGCAGGGCGGCATGTTCGAGAACCTGCGCGAGGAGTCGCTCGCGTCGCTGGTCGAGCTCGACCTGCCCGGCTACGCGATCGGCGGCGTCAGCGTCGGCGAGCCCAAGCCCGAGATGCAGCGCATCATGGCCCACACGCCGCACCGGCTGCCGGCGCACAAGCCGCGCTACCTGATGGGCGTGGGCACGCCGGAAGACCTGGTCGAAGGCGTGGCCGCCGGCGTCGACATGTTCGACTGCGTGATGCCCACCCGCAACGCGCGCAACGGCCACCTGTTCACCCGCTTCGGCGACCTGCGGCTGCGCAACGCCCGCTATCGCACCGACGAGCGCCCGATCGACGAGACCTGCAGCTGCCACGCCTGCCGCGGCTTCAGCCGTGCCTACCTGCACCACCTCGACCGCTGCGGCGAGATGCTCGGGCCGATGCTGACCACCATCCACAACCTGCACTACTACCTGAACCTGATGCGCGAGGTGCGCGAAGCGCTGGACGCCGGACGCTTCACCGACTTCGCGCGGCAGTTCGCTGCCGACCGCGCACGCGGCATCGGGCCGGCGGCACCGTCCTGACCCATCGCTGCAGGCCGGTCCGCCGATCGCGTCCGCCACTGGATGCAGGGGTTTTCCCGAGGACAGCCCGCCGGCTCGTGAAGTCGTTCACGCACGCCACTGGCCCCTGCGCACCAGCGCCGGGCACACTCAGCAACTTTGCCGGATAGCCTCCCTCGCCAGACCCCCATGCTCCGCCGACTGATCTCGACGGGTGCGCGCCTCTGGGCGTCCTTGCACGCCTTCTTGTTGTTACCGGGCCGCCCGTCCCAGGACACCGACAGCCGCGTTCAGCTGAGCGCGCTGCGCATCGTCCTGCTCAGCGGCATCACGCTCGAGGCGGCGATCGCGCTGCACAGCTCGTGGCTCGGGCTGCAGCGCGGCGTCTACTACATCCTGGTCATCGTGGTGGTGTTCTACGTCGCGCTGCTGGCGGCGATCCGCTGGTCGACGCAGCACCCGCGCGCGAGCGCCAACGGCCTGATCGTGATCGTCTACGCCGCCGGCCTGGTGATCGCCACCTGCGTGCGCATCCCCGAGGTGCAGCGCCTGGGCTACGTGTTCTGCTACTCGGCGCCGCTGCTCGCCGGGCTGCTGCGCGGCTACCGGGTCGCCGTCGCGCTGATGGCGCTGAACGTCGTGCCGTTCACGCTGGCCGCCACCGGCATCCTGATGCCCAACCTGTTCGGCCTCGACGTCACGCTCGACACCTCGCCGATGTACATCCACGGGCTGCTGTTCACCTTCTTCAACCTCTGCCTGCCGCTGGCGGTGTTCCGCGTGCTGAGCGCGGTCAAGCATTCGCAGCAGCATGCGCAGCGCATGCAGGACCTGTACGAGAACCTGTTCGAGAACCAGGGCACCGCGGTGGTCGTGTGCCGCGACGACGGCCGCGTGCGCCGCGGCAACCGGCTGTTCGCGCAGCTCGTAGGCTCAGTCGTCGACGGCCAGCCGCTGAGCCGTTGGCTGCAGTCGGCGGCACCGGAAGGTAGCGCTGTCCCCGGTTTCGATGCCGGCACCGAATGGCGGGTCGGCGATGCCGAGGCCCCGCGCCGGCTGCTGGTGCGGCACCGCTACCCGTGCGGTGACGGCCACTTCGCGGTCAGCCTGCAGGACGTGACCGAGCTGCGCGAGCTGCAGCGCGACCTGGTGCGCAGCCAGGCCGAGGCGGAGTACCTGGCCTCGCACGACCTCGTCACCGGGCTGCCGCGGCCGGAGGGCATGGCGCAGTGGCTGGAGCGCCAGCGCTTCGAGCTGGCGCCCGGCATGGTGATCCCGGTGGTCTCGTGCGGCATGGGCTCGCTGCGCCAGGTCAACGCGCGCTTCGGCATGGCGCAGGGCAACCAGTTCATCGTCGCGTTCGCGAATGCGCTGCGCGAGGCCGGCGGCAAGGACAGCTACCTCGCCCGCACGCGCGGCTCGATGCTCAGCATCGCGCTGCCGCCGGTGCCGGCGGCGCAGGCGACGATGGCGGTGGCGCGCCTGCGCCGCGCGTTGCCGCTGCAGCTGCAGCTGGGCAGCGGCCACGTGCTGGTGGAACTGGCGATCGGCGCCGCGATGTTCCCCACCGACAGCGCGCAGGCGGCCGAGGTCATGCACCGCAGCGGCGTCGCGATGGAGCTGGCGCGCGAAGGCGGCGCCGCGGCCGACGAGATCGGCACGCCCGTCAGCGAGCGCGCCGTCAGCCGCCGCATCGCGATCGAGTCGGCACTGGAACGCGCGATCGACGACAACGAGCTGCACGTCGTCTACCAGCCGCAGGTGCGCTCGAACGGCCAGTTGCTCGGCTTCGAGGCGCTGGTGCGCTGGAACAGCCCGCGGTTGGGCGTGGTGTCGCCGGCCGAGTTCGTGCCGGTGGCCGAGCAGATGGGCTGCGTGTCGCGCATCACCGACTACATCCTCGACGAGGTGTGCCGCCAGCTCGCGCTGTGGATGGCGGCCGGCGCGACCGCGCCGCGCGTCGCGGTCAACCTGTCGGCGCGCGACCTGGACCGCGACAACCTGTTCGAGACCGTGCTGGCCGCGGTCGGCCGCTACGACGTGCCGGTCGGCGCGCTCGACCTGGAGGTCACCGAGACCTTCCTGGCCGAGCGGCCCGACCGCGCGCTGGCCCAGCTGAAGCTGCTGCGCGAGTGGTCGTTCAAGATCTCGATCGACGACTTCGGCACCGGCTACTCGTCGCTGTCGAAGCTGGCCGACCTGCCGATCGACGTGCTGAAGATCGACCGCAGCTTCCTGCTCGACCTGCCGGGCAATGCGCGGCGCGAGCGCATCGTGCGCTCCATCGTCACGCTGGCCAACAACCTGCACCTGCAGGTGGTGGCCGAGGGCGTCGAGCGCGGCGCGCAGCTGCGCTTCCTGCAGATGCTGGGGGTCGATGCCTACCAGGGCTTCCTGTTCCATGCGCCGGCGCCGGCCGAGCACTGGACGCCGATGCTGCTGGGCGGGCTGCCGTCGATCGACGACCTGATCCTGCCGGCGCCCTCGCAGTTCGGTCCCACCGTCGCCTGAAGCATGGACGACTCCTCGGTCGACGGGTACATCGACCGATCCCCCGAGGGCATGCGGGCCGGCTTGGGGCGGCCCGGTTGACAGCGACGGTGCGCTGCACCGAGCATGCGCCCCACCACCACAGGGAGAGCGCGTGACGAGCGAGGTCGATTTCCTGATCGTCGGCGGCGGCTCGGCCGGCTGCGTGCTGGCGCACCGGCTCAGCACCGACCCGGCGAACTCGGTGGCCCTGGTCGAGGCCGGCGGCGAGGGCCGCGGCACGCTGTTCGAGATGCCGGTCGGCGCGGTCGCGATGCTGCCGACCCGGCTCAACAACTGGGCCTTCGAGACCGTGCCGCAACCCGGCTTGCACGGCCGCCGCGGCTACCAGCCGCGCGGCAAGGCGCTGGGGGGCTCGTCGGCCATCAACGCGATGATCTACACGCGCGGCCACCGCTGGGACTACGACCATTGGGCTTCGCTCGGCAACACCGGCTGGTCCTACGACGAGGTGCTGCCGTACTTCCGCAAGGCCGAGGACAACGAGCGCCTGCACGATGCCTTCCACGGCCAGGGCGGACCGCTGCACGTCGGCGAGCTGCGCAGCGCCAATCCATGGCAGCAGATCTTCCTGCAGGCGGCGCGCGAGGCCGGCTTCCCGATCAACGACGACTTCAACGGCGCGCAGCAGGACGGCCTCGGCCTCTACCAGGTCACGCAGCACCGCGGCGAGCGCTGGAGCGCGGCGCGCGCCTACCTGCACCCGGTGATGGGCGTGCGCGACAACCTGCACGTGTTCACCCGGGCACAGACGCTGCGCGTGCTGTTCGACGGCAAGCGTGCGGCCGGCATCGAGATCGCGCGCGGCGGCCACGTCGAACGGCTGATGGCGCGCCGCGAGGTGATCCTGTGCGCCGGCGCGCTGCAGTCGCCGCAGCTGCTGCAGGTGTCGGGCGTCGGCGACGGCGCGCAGCTGCAGCGCACCGGCATCCACCTGAAGCACCACCTGCCCGGCGTCGGCCACAACCTGCAGGACCACGTCGACTTCGCATTCGGCTACCGCGTGCCGGACACCGCGCTGTTCGGTTTCTCGCCGGCCGGCAGCTGGAACACGCTGCGTGAGTTCATGCGCTACCGGCGCGAGCGCACCGGCCTCTTGACCAGCAACTTCGCCGAGGGCGGCGGCTTCCTGCGCGTGTCGCCCGATTCGCCGGCACCCGACGTGCAGCTGCACTTCGTCATCGCGGTGGTCGACGACCATGCGCGCAAGCTGCACCTGCGTCACGGCCTGACCTGCCACGTCTGCCTGCTGCGCCCGCGCAGCCGCGGCACGGCGCTGGTGGAAAGCGGCGACGTGCGCGACGCACCGCGCATCGACCCGAAGTACTTCGACGATCCCGACGACCTCGAGGTGCTGCTCGAGGGCTGGAAGCTGACGCAACGGCTGCTGAAGGCGCCGGCGATCGCGTCGCGGGTCACGCGCGACCTGTTCACGCGCGGCGTCGAGGGCGACCACCAGATCCGCGACGTGATCCGCAACCGCGCCGACACGATCTACCACCCGAGCGGCACCTGCAGGATGGGCACCGACCCGATGGCCGTGGTCGACCCGTCGCTGCGCGTGCACGGGCTGCAGGGGCTGCGCGTCGTCGACGCCTCGGTGATGCCGACACTGATCGGCGGCAACACGAATGCGCCGACGATCATGATCGCGGAGAAGGCCGCCGACCTGATCCTGGCCGGATGATCAAGCCGCCGCGAGCAGCGTCTCGAGGCAGTGCTCGCGGATGCCGTAGAACGCCTTGATCTCGCGGATCTGCGCCAGCACCTCGTCCACCGGCCTGGGCTGCGCGCGCTTCACCGCGAGGATCATCTTGTTCTTGCTGGTGTGCTCCAGCGCGACGAACTCGAACACCTGCGTGTCGTAGCCCTGCGATTCGAGCAGCAGTGCGCGCAGGCCGTCGGTCAGCATCTCGGCCTCCTGCCCGAGGTGGATGCCATGCTGCAGGATCGGCCGCAGCGGGTGCGGGCTCAGCAACTGCGGGCGGATCTGCTTGTGGCAGCACGGCGAGCACATGATGATGGACGCGCCCGAGCGGATGCCCATGTCGATCGCGTAGTCGGTCGCGATGTCGCAGGCATGCAGCGCGATCATCACGTCGACCGGCTCGCGCGCATGCGTGCGCACGTCGCCATGGCGGAAGCTCAGGCCGGCCATGCGATTGCGCTGCGCCGCGGCATTGCACAGCCGCACCATGTCCTCGCGCAGCTCGACGCCGGTGACCTGCGCGTCCATGCCGCGCGAGGCCTGCAGGTAGTCGTGCATCGCGAACGTGAGGTAGCCTTTGCCGGCGCCGAAGTCGAGCACCCGCACGCCTTTCGCGTCGCGCAGCGGCGAGGCCTTCAGCGCGCTGTCCAGCACCTCGACGAACTTGTTGATCTGCTTCCACTTGCGCGCCATCGCCGGCACCAGCTGGTGCTGTGGCGTGGTGACGCCGAGATCGGTCAGGAAAGGCCTGGCCAGGTCGACGAAGCGGTGCTTCTCGCGGTCGTGCGCGCCGGCCTCGTCGGCCTCGCGCTCGACCGCGGCGACACGCAGCGTCTGCTGGCCCTTCTTGCTCACCATCAGCTGCACGTCCTCGCCGCGGGTCTGCAGGTGCAGGTGGCCGAACAGCTCGAGCGCCCGCTCGTGCAGGCTCTGCAGGCCCTCGGCCAGCGGCATGTTCTTCGTCACGTCGCGCGTGCGGTGGGTGTAGACGAAGCTGAGCATCTCTTCGTCGCGCACGCGGATGCGGCGCACGCTGGCGCGCTGCAGGTCCGGCTCGGGGCCGCGGTACTTGGCCAGCACCAGCTTGACGAAGCTGCCGTCGTCCAGGCTGCGCGTGAGCCGCTCGAAAAACTTGTCGCCATCGCCGGTGGGGGTCATGGCCTGCATTATCCGAGGCCGCCGCCGGCCCGGCCATTGCACGGACAATCCGCGCATGGCCCCCGACACCCCGCCCTTCCCCTCCCTGGACGACATCCGCAGCACGGCCGCCCGCCTGGCCGGCAAGGTGCGAGAGACCCCCGTGTGGCGCTGGCAGACCGGCGCTGCGGCGACCCGCCTGCAGCCGTCCACCGAGGTCTGGCTGAAGCTCGAACTGTTCCAGACCACCGGCAGCTTCAAGCTGCGCGGTGCGTTGAATTGCGTCGAAGCCATCCCCGCGGACGCGAAGCCGCGCGGCATCGTCGCCGCCAGCGCCGGCAACCACGCGATCGCCGCCGCCTACGCGGCGCGCATCGCCGGCACCAGCGCCACCGTCGTGATGCCGCAGCACGCGAGCCCGCTGCGCATCGCGGCCTGCGAGGGCTTCGGCGCCAAGGTCGTGCTGGTGCCGAACGTGCACGAGGCGTTCACCCGCGCGCAGGCGCTGGTGGTCGACGAAGGCCGCACGATGATCCACCCGTTCGACGGCCCGCTGACCACGCTGGGCACCGCGACCGTCGGGCTCGAGTTCATGCAGCAGGTGCCGCGGCTCGATGCGGTGGTGGTGCCGGTGGGCGGCGGCGGGCTGATCTCGGGCATCGCGGCCGCCGTCAAGCAGCTCAACCCCGCTTGCCGCGTCTATGGCGTCGAGCCCCTCGGTGCCGATGCGATGTTCCGCAGCTTCCAGGCCGGCGCGCCGGTGCGGCTGGAGGCCGTCGACACCATCGCCGACAGCCTGGGCGCACCGTATGCGCTGCCCTACAGCTTCGGCGTGTGCCGGCGTTTCGTCGACGAGATCGTGCGCGTGTCGGACGACGACATGTGCCGCGGCATGCACGACCTGCTGGTCGACATGAAGCTCGCGGTCGAGCCGGCACCCGCGGCGGCGGTGGCCGCGCTGTTCGGGCCGCTGAAGGCGCAGCTCGACGGCCGGCGCGTCGGCCTGGTCATGTGCGGCAGCAACATCGACGCGACACGCCACGCCGAACTGGTGGCACGCGGCAAGCCGGCCTGAGGACATGCCGCGTCGGCCGAAGCATCACTACAGCGTCTACGTGGTGGAGCTGGCCGACGCGGTGTGGAACGAGCCGGGCTTCCGCAAGGCCAACCCGGACTACCAGCTCGGCAAGCCCTTCGTCTACGTCGGCATGACCGGGCTGGATCCGGACCTGCGCTTCGACAAGCACAAGGCCGGCATCCAGGCCAACCGATTCGTGCGGGAGTACGGCGTGCGGCTGCGGCCCGAGCTGTACGAGGTCTACAACCCGATGCCGTACGACGGCGCGCGCGACATGGAGGTCGAACTCGGCATCGCATTGCGCGAAGCCGGTTATGGCGTGTGGCAGGCCTAGCTGCGCAACCGGAACGCCGCGTCCCACCCGAGCTCGCGCCGCACCTTGTCGCCGGTGACCTGCCAGCTCGGCTCGGCCACGTTGTAGATGCCCGGCGCGCCGCGGTCGACCGCCAGCAGGGCCGCATAGGCAGCAGCATCCACGTGCAGGGCTGACGGTTTTCCAGCCGCGCTGTCCGCCCCGGTGCCCGGCCCGTAGAACTGCCCGTAGCGCAGCACCACGCCATCGAGGCCCGGCGTCTGCGTCACCAGCCGCTCCAGCGTCGCGACCGCTTCCACGGTGCGGGCGCGCACCCCTTCGGCCTGCAGGTCCAGCGGATCGGTCTCCGCATGCGGCTCGCGGCCGGCGGCATAAACCCACGCGATGCTCTGCGCCACCATGCGGCGCGCACCGCTGGCCACCGCGGCATCGACCAGGTTGCGCGTGCCCTCGATGCGCAGCCGCGCGTTGCGGGCCAATGCCTCGTCGCGCGTCGCCGGGTCGGCCAGCAGCGACAGGTCGGTCAGCTGGTGCACGACGACCTGCGGCTTCAGCCGCATCGCCGCCGCCTTCACCGCCGCCGCATCGAACACGTCGAGCACGATGGGCTCGGCACCTGCGGCCATGATCGCGGCCGACTTCGCCTGCGTGCGCGTCGTGCCGAACACGTTGTACCCCGCGCCGACCAGCAGCGGGATGAGCCGGCTTCCGACGACACCCGTCGCACCGGCCAGGAAAATCTTGGTTGAAGTCATGAACTCATTCCACACCAAAGCGGAAGCCCCACCGAAAGCAGGTGATCTGCACCCGTAGGACAATCGCACCCATGTTGAAGAACCTTGAAGCCATTTCGCAAGCAGCACCGTCGCGTGGCGACGTGTTGCCCGTTCTTTTGACGAACGCCGTCATGTAGTTCAAGGTCTTCCCGACATCGGAAGGCCCAGCGCCTTCCGGTCCCCGAAACCCCGGTCGGCATTGCCCCCGGGGTTTTTTGTTTTCGAGTTTGCACTGTGACTGCCATGCGCACCTACGACAAGTTGATTGCCACGATTCAAGACCGCCGAAGCACGGGGAGCTTGCGCTCGTCCTTTGGCGTGTCCGACACCACCACTTCCATGCAAGTTACGGGCTAGCCCCGCGGCGGATCTTCGCCGGGGCCGGCCGAACCAGCCCCAGTTTGAAAGATTCGTCATGAACAAGAACTCCAGACTTCTACGCAACATCGGCGTCATTGCCCATGTCGACGCCGGCAAGACCACGACCACCGAACGCATCCTGTTCTACACGGGATCGAATCACCGCATTGGTGACGTCAACGCCGGCAACACCGTGATGGACTACGACCCGCAGGAGCGGGCGCGCGGCATCACGATCAACAGCGCGGCCACCACCGTGTTCTGGAACGGTGCGCAGATCAACCTGATCGACACGCCCGGGCACATCGACTTCAACATCGAGGTGAACCGCTCGCTGCGCGTGCTCGACGGTGCGGTCGTCGTGTTCGACGGCGTCGCCGGCGTCGAGCCGCAGACCGAGACCAACTGGCGCCTGGCCGACAAGTACCGCGTCCCACGCATCGCCTTCATCAACAAGCTCGACCGAGTGGGCGCCGACTTCGCCCGTGTCGTGCAGATGATCGAAGAGCGCCTGGGCGTGAAGGCCGTGCCGCTGTACCTGCCGATCGGCGCCGAGGACGGGTTCCTCGGCGTCGTGGACCTGCTCGGCCGCCGCGCCCTGGTCTGGGACGCGCCGGACGCTAGCGCACCGCCGCGGGTGGAAGCGATTCCGTCCGCGCTGCAGGCGCAGGCGACGCTGGCGCGTGCCCGCCTGGTCGAGGCCGTGGTCGAGCGCGACGATGCGCTGCTGCAGGCCTGGCTGCAGGGCGAGGAGCCGTCCGTCGAGCAGCTGCGGGCGGGCCTGCGCGCCGGCACGCTGGCGGGCGCCTTCGTGCCGGTGCTGGCCGGCTCGGCCTTCCGCAACCGCGGCGTCGAGCCCTTGCTGGATGCGGTCGTCGACTACCTGCCGGCGCCGGGCGAAGTCGCGTCCGAGGGTCAACCCGAATCGGATGCCGACGGCCCGTTCGCGGCCCTGGCGTTCAAGGTCGCGAGCGACGACCACGGCGCGATGGTGTTCGTGCGGGTCTACCGCGGCCGGCTGGAGCCGGGCGACAGCGTGCTCAACACCAGCACCGGCCGGGCCGAGCGCGTCGCGCGCCTGTACGAAGTGCATGCCGACAAGCATGTGGAAGTCCCGGCCTTGCAGGCGGGAGACATCGGTGCGCTCGTGGGCCTGAAGGACACGACCACCGGCCACACGCTGGCCGACAAGCGCCATCCGGTGGTGCTGGAAAGCATCGCGATCCCGGAACCGGTGATCCACGTCGCGGTGGAGCCGCGCACGCAGGCCGACCAGCAGCAGCTCGGCAAGGCGCTGGGCGCGCTGGCGAAGGAAGACCCGAGCCTGCGCATCCGGCAGGATGCCGAGTCCGGCCAGACCATCCTGTCGGGCATGGGCGAGCTGCAGCTGGAGGTGACGCTGGAGAAGCTGCGGACGCGGCATCGTGTCGAGGTGACCGTGGGCCGGCCGCAGGTGGCGTACCGCGAGACGATCACGCGAATGGTCGAGGTGAGCCATGTGCACAAGAAGCAGAGTGGCGGCCCCGGGCAGTTCGCCGGCGTCAGCCTGCGCATCGCGCCGCTGGCACGCGGCGACGGGCTGCGCTTCGTCAACCTGGTGACCGGCGGTGCGGTACCACGCGAGTTCATCCCCGGCGTCGAGTCGGGGGTGCGGCGCGCGGCCGAGGCGGGCGTGCTGGCGGGCTATCCGGTGGTCGACGTGGAAGTGACGCTGCTCGACGGCAGCTTCCACGAGCGCGACTCGTCGGTGCTGGCCTTCGAGCTGGCGTCGGTGGCGGCCTTCCGCGACGGCGTCGCGCGCGCGGCGCCGGTGCTGCTGGAGCCGGTGATGGCGGTGGAAGTCGTCACGCCGGCCGATTACCTCGGCGACAGCATCGGCGACCTGCACCGCCGGCGCGGCCACGTGCGCGCCCAGCATCCGCGCGGCAACGCGACGGCGCTGGAGGCACACGTGCCGCTGAAGGAGATGTTCGGCTACATCGGCAGCCTGCGCGCGCTCTCGTCAGGGCGGGCGCAGTACTCGATGCAGTTCGACCACTACGCGGTGGTGCCGGCCCCGTTGCAGGCGGAGCTGATCGCCGCGTGAATGACGGCCCCCCAGTCGTCGCTGCGCTCGTGGCCCGGATGCCAATCCGGGGATCGCCCCTCACATCCCTCTGTCGAGCAGCGACAGCGTGCGCCGGAACTCCCGGCGCACGCGGTACAGCTGGGCCGGCCGGTTGGCCCGGCCCAGCTCCTGTTCGCCGGCGATCGGTTCGAGCATCCCCAGCTCGTCCATCTTGCGGCGGAAACTCACCTTGTTGACCGGCTCGCCCAACACCGCCTCGTACACCGCCTGCAGCTGCGGCAGCGTGAAGCGCTCGCCGCACAGGTGCACCGGCAGCGACGAGTACTGGCTCTTCACCCGCACCCGCGCCACCGCCTGGTCGACGATGCTCTTGTGGTCGAACGGCAACGCCGGCAAGCGGTCGACCGGCATCACCCGCAGCTGCGGCGCATCGACTGGCACCAGCCCCGACGGCACCAGCGCGCAGTACGCGACCGACACCGACCAGCCGCGCGGGTCGCGCCCCGGCCCCGAGAAGGTCGCCAGCTGCTCCAGGTACGGGCTCTCCAGGCCGGCCTTGTCGCGCAGCACGCGGACCGCAGCATCCTCGGTGCCCTGGTCCTCCTGCGGATGCACATACCCGCCCGGCAAGGCGAGCGCGCCCAGGAAAGGCTCGCGGTCGCGCTTGTGCAACACGACATGCAAGGCATCATCGCGAAGCGTCAGCAGCACGACGTCGACGGTGCAGATCACGGGCGGGAGCGTCTCGGCAGGCATCCCGCGATCTTAGATCCATCCCGGAACTAAGACGGTTCGATAAAAGATACAAAGCAGAGCTTTTAGTTAGTTGCAATGTTGATCTAACAAGATTAGAGTACAAGCACGTTCAAGACGAAAGACCGCGATGAGCCTCCGCACCCAGCTCCTGATCATCGATCCGCAGAACGACTTCTGCGACCTGCCCGCCGCCTGGCGCCCGCTCGATCCGCTCACCGGCAAGGCCATCGCGCCGGCCTTGCCGGTGGCCGGCGCCCATGCCGACATGCAGCGCCTGGCCCGGTTCATCCGCCTGGCCGGCGACGCGATCACCGACATCACCGTGACACTCGATTCGCACCACCACGTCGACATCGCGCACCCCACCTTCTGGCAGACCGGCGAGGGCGAACCGGTGACGCCGTTCACCACCATCACCGCCCGCCAGGTGCGCGACGGCGCCTTCCGCCCGCGCGACGCGGCCGCGCTGGCGCGCACGCTGCCCTACCTCGACGCGCTGGAAGCCCGCGGCCGCTACACGCTGATGGTCTGGCCGGTGCACTGCGAGATCGGCAGCTGGGGCCACAACGTCCATGCCGACGTGCGCGCCGCCTGCAACGCCTGGGAAGACCGCCGCCTCGGCCAGGTCGAGATGGTCAGCAAGGGCGAGAACCCGTGGACCGAGCACTACAGCGCGGTGCAGGCCGAGGTGCCCGACAGCGCCGACCCCGGCACGCAGCTGAACCAGGCGCTGATCGAGCGCCTGGACCAGGCCGACCGCATCCTCGTCGCCGGCGAAGCCGGCAGCCACTGCGTGAAGGCGACCGTCGAGCACGTGGTGGCCCACCTGCCGCGCCGCCAGCTCGAACGCGTCGTGCTGCTGACCGACTGCATCAGCCCGGTCGGCGGCTTCGAGGCGCAGCAGCAGGGGTTTTTCGCCGCGATGTCGGCCCAAGGTGTTCAACTCGCCGGCAGCGACCCGATGCTGAACCGCCTGTCATGAAAGCAAGCATGCCCCCCGTCATCCACAGCCTGCTGGAGACCGACCTCTACAAGTTCACGATGTGGCAGACGATGCTGCATCGGCACCCTCAGACGCAGACCGAGTACAGCTTCGTCTGCCGCAACCAGCCGGCGTATCCGCTGGCCGAGCTGGTCGGCGACGTGAACCGCGAACTCGACCACCTGTGCGCGCTGCGCTTCAGCGAGGACGAACTCGCCTACCTCGGCGCGCTGCGCTTCATCAAGTCGGACTTCGTCGACTTCCTGCGCATCTTCCAGTTCCAGCGCGTCTTCATCCACGCGCAGGCCAACGGCGACACGCTGGAGATCACCGCCAAGGGTCCGCAGGTCCACGTGATGGCCTTCGAGATCTTCGTGCTGGCCATCGTCAACGAGCTGTACTTCCGCCGCTTCGATGCCGCGGCCGCGCTGGCGCAGGGCCGCGCGCGGCTGCAGGCCAAGATCGCGACGCTGCGCCACTTCGAGGCCGAGCCCGCGCGCCGCCACCCGCTCGAGTTCTTCGACTTCGGCGTGCGCCGGCGCTACAGCGGTGCCTGGCAGCGCGAGGTGGTGGCGACGCTGAAGGCCGAGCTGCCGCAGTACTTCCGCGGCAGCTCCAACGTGCTGCTCGCCAAGGAACTGGGCCTGGTGCCGATCGGCACGATGGCCCACGAGTACCTGCAGACCTTCCAGGCGCTCGGCGTGCGGCTGCGCGACTCGCAGAAGGCCGCGCTCGAGGAGTGGGTGCAGGAATACCGGGGCGACCTGGGCGTCGCGCTGACCGACGTGGTCGGCATGGACGCCTTCCTGGCCGACTTCGACCTCTACTTCGCCAAGCTGTTCGACGGGCTGCGCCACGACTCCGGCGACCCGGTCGTGTGGGGCGAGAAGGCGCTGGCCCACTACGCCAAGCTGCGCATCGATGCGCACACCAAGCGGCTGGTGTTCTCCGACGGGCTGACCATCGAGACGGCCCTCGGGCTGTACCGCCACTTCGCCGACCGCACGCAGCTCGGCTTCGGCATCGGCACCAGCCTGTCGAACGACGTCGGCCTCGTGCCGCTGAACATCGTGATGAAGCTGACGCGCTGCAACGGCCAGCCGGTGGCCAAGCTGTCCGACAGCCCGGGCAAGACGCTGTGCGACGACCAGACCTTCCTCGCCTACCTGCGCCAGGTCTTCAACGTCCCGGCCTGAAGGAGAACGCATGCTGAAGATCACGGTCGCCCAGCTGAACCCCACGGTGGGCGACGTCAGCGGCAATGTCGCGAAGATGATCGCCGCCGCGCAGCAGGCCGCGACGCAGGGCGCGGAACTGATCGTCTTCACCGAGCTGTGCCTGAGCGGCTACTACCCCGCCGACCTGCTCGAGGAGCCCGGCTTCCTGCAGCGTGTCGACGACGGGCTCGACACGCTGCTGCAGGCCTCGCGCCAGCTGCGCAACCTGCACTGGGTGGTCGGCGCGCCGCTGCGGCGCGACGGCCCCGGCAAGCGGCTGCACAACATGCTGCTGGTGCTGCATGCCGGCGAGATCGTGCTGCGCTACGCCAAGCAGCTGCTGCCCACCTACAACATCTTCGACGAGCGCCGCCACTTCGAACCCGGCCCGGACGTCGCCAAGGTGCTGCGCATCGGCGACGCGCAGGTCGGCATGATGATCTGCGAGGACGGCTGGAACGACGTCGCCGGCGACTACGCGGTGAACCCGTTCGAGCGCATGCGCGACGCCGCGCCCGACCTGGTGGTCTCGATCAACGCCAGCCCGTCCGAGATCGGCAAGCGCGAGCAGCGCCACCAGATCTTCGGCGACGCGAGCCGCCGCCACGGCCTGCCCATCCTGTACGTCAACCAGATCGGCGGCCACGACCAGCTGGTGTTCGACGGCGCGTCGTTCGCGACCGAGGCCGACGGCCGCGTCGTCTACGAGGCGCGGCGCTTCGTCGAGGACGTCACGACGCTGCGCTTCGAGCGCGGCCGCTTCCTGACGCTGGCCGGCGACACGCCGCCGCCGGTGCCGGCCGACGGCTTGCCGACGATGGCGTTCTACCAGTCGCAGATCGTGCTCGGCCTGACGGACTATGCGCGGCGTTGCGGCTTCCGGCAGGCGGTGGTCGGCTCGTCCGGCGGCATCGACAGCGCGCTGACGCTGGCGCTGGCCGTGCAGGCGCTCGGGCCGCACAACGTCAGCGCGGTGACCATGCCGTCCCACTACTCGTCGGCCGGCTCGGTCGACGATTCGGTGACGCTGTGCCGCAACCTCGGCATCGAGCTGTTCACCCACCCGATCGCCGAGCTGGTCAACGGCTACGCGGCGCAGTTCGAGCGCAGCTTCGGCACGCCGCTGAAAGGCCTGCCGCTGGAGAACCTGCAGGCGCGCATCCGCGGCACCGCGCTGATGGAATACTCCAACAGCTTCGGCCACCTGCTGCTGACCACCGGCAACAAGTCGGAGATCTCGGTCGGCTACTGCACGCTGTACGGCGACACCAACGGCGGCCTCGGGCTGATCGGCGACCTGTACAAGACGGAGGTGTTCGCGCTGTCGCGCCACGTCAACGCCGCGGCCGGCCGCGAGCTGATCCCGGCCGCCATCATCGACAAGCCGCCGTCGGCCGAACTCGCACCCGGCCAGAAGGACACCGACAGCCTGCCGCCCTACGAGGTGCTCGACGAGGTGTTGAAGGTGCTGATCGAAGGCGACCGGCTGTCGCGCCGCGAGCATGCCCAGGCGGCCGCCTTCGTCGAGCGCCTGCAGGCCGGCGACGAAGGCCGCGCGCTGGTCGAGCGGGTGCGGCGCATGATCGCGCGCAACGAGTACAAGCGGCGCCAGGCGCCACCCATCATCCGCGTCCGTCCCCGCGCCTTCGGCAGCGGACGGCAGATGCCCATCGCGGCGGCGTTTGCGTGAGAACCATCGAATGAGAACCATCCCCTCCCATCCGTCGGCACAGCCGGGCGACCGCTTCGACACCGCCGTCTACATCGGCCGCTTCCAGCCCTTCCACAACGGCCACCTGGCGCTGCTGGAGCAGGCGCTCGCACTGGCGCCGAACGTCGTCGTCGTGATCGGCTCGGCCCACCAGGCGCGGTCGCCAAAGAACCCGTTCACCTGGGAAGAACGCGCCGAGATGATCCGCCTCGCGCTGCCCGAGGACGAACGCGCCCGCATCGACTTCCTGCCGGTGCGCGACTACTACGACGAGACACGCTGGCTGAAGGCGGTGCACGACGGCGTGCAGTCGCTGATCGCCAAGCGCACCGAACCGCGCACCAGCCGGATCGCGCTGGTCGGCCATTTCAAGGATGCGACCAGCGAGTACCTGCAGGGCTTCCCCGGCTGGCGGCTGCACGGCGTGGAGCGCGTGGCCGCCGCGGACGGCACGGCGCTGCGCGATGCCTTCTTCGCCTGCGCCCACGATGACCTGGACGCGACGCTGGCCGCGCTGGTCGGCCAGGCGCCCTCGACCACGCTCGGCTTCCTGCGCGCCTGGTCGCGGCTGCCGCTGTTCGACGCGCTGGCCGAGGAGTGGCGCATGCTGAAGGCCTACAAGGCCTCGTGGGCCGCCGCGCCGTACGCGCCGGTGTTCGTCACCGTCGACGCGATCGTGCAATGCGCCGGCCATGTGCTGCTGGTGCAGCGCGGGCAGGCGCCGGGCAAGGGCTTGTACGCGGTGCCGGGCGGCTTCATCGAGGCGCGCGAGACCGCCTACCAGTCGGCGCTGCGCGAGCTGCGCGAAGAGACCCAGCTGCACCTGCTGGATGCCAGCATGCGCCAGTGCCTGCGCGCGACCGCGGTGTTCGACCACCCCGATCGCAGCCAGCGCGGGCGCACCATCACGCACGCCCACCACTTCGACCTCGGCGGCCGCGAGCTGCCCGAGGTGGTGGCCGGCGATGATGCCGCCGCCGCGCTGTGGACGCCGATCGGCGACCTGCCGGCGATGGAAGACCAGTTCCTCGACGATCACTTCCACATGCTCGACCACTTCCTCGGGCTCACGCCGACATGACGAGCCACGCCACGCTGCTCGACCGCTACCGCGGCTGCCTGCTCGGGCTGGCCTGCGGCGATGCGGTGGGCACCACGCTGGAGTTCCGCCGCCGCGGCAGCTTCGAACCGCTGACCGACATGGTCGGCGGTGGGCCGTTCGGGCTGCAGCCGGGCCAGTGGACCGATGACACCTCGATGGCGCTGTGCCTGGCGACCAGCCTGGTCGAATGCCACGGCTTCGATGCCGAAGACCAGATGAACCGCTACGTGAACTGGTGGCACCACGGCTACCTGAGCGCGACCGGCGACTGCTTCGACATCGGCATGACGGTGTCCGCCGCGCTGTCGCGCTACCTGGACACGCGCGACCCGGTGGCCGGCTCGACCGACCCTCGCAGCGCCGGCAACGGCTCGCTGATGCGGCTGGCGCCGGCGGTGCTGTTCGGCCATCCCGACCTCCAGGCGACGCTGGAGCTGGCTCGCCGCAGCTCGACCACCACGCACGCCGCGCCCGAAGCCGTCGAAAGCTGCGCGCTGTTCGCCGAGCTGATCGCCAACGCGCTGGACGGTGCGCCGAAAAACGCCGTGCTCGAGAGCCGGCTGGCGGCGCCCACGATGCCGAAAGTGCAGGCGCTGGCCGCGCGCGACTACCTGCAGAAAACCGAGTCGCAGATCGTCGGCTCCGGCTACTGCATCGAGTCGCTCGAAGCCGCACTGTGGTGCTTCGCGCACACCGACAGCTTCGAGGCCGCGGTGCTGCGTGCCGCCAACCTCGGCGGCGACGCCGACACCACGGCGGCCATCGTCGGCCAGTTGGCCGGCGCGTTCTACGGCAAGGCCGGCATCCCGGCACGCTGGCTGGTGCGCCTGCACCAGCGGGCCGACATCGAGGCGCTGGCGGACCAGCTCCTGTAGCCCGGATGCCAATCCGGGGTTTGTCGGACACATCCCGAATTGGCATCCGGGCTACGCGCGACTCGTCACCAACCCTTGCCCTGCGGCCCACGCGGCCACGTCGTCGCGCCGAATGGCGGCCGCCATCAACCCTGGAAACGCCTGCGGCGTGCACGCGAACGACGGCACGCCCAGCGCCGCCAGCTTGGCCGCCAGGTCGCGGTCGTAGGCCGGCGCCCCTTCATCGCTCAGCGCCAGCAAGGTGATGAACTGCACCCCGTTCGCGACCAGTTCCGCGGCCCGGCGCAGCAGCCCCTCCGCCACGCCGCCTTCGTACAGGTCGGAGATCAGCACCAGGATCGTGTTGCGCGGTTCGCGGATCACCGACTGGCAGTAGCCGACCGCGCCGTTGATGTCGGTGCCGCCGCCCAGCTGCACGCCGAACAGCAGCTCCACCGGGTCGTCGAGCTGCTCGCTCATGTCGACCACCGCGGTGTCGAACACCACCAGCCGCGTCGACACCGACGGCAGCGACGCCATCACCGCGCCGAAGATGCTCGAATACACCACCGACGCCGCCATCGAACCGCTCTGGTCGATGCACAGGATCACCTCGCGCTGCGGGCGCCGCGCCTTGCGGCCGTAGCCGACCAGCTTCTCCGGCACCACGGTGCGCAGCGCCGGCTGCCAGTGCCGCAGGTTGGCGCGGATGGTGCGGTGCCAGTCGATCTCGGCATGGCGCGGGCGGCGGTTGCGCTGGCTGCGGTCGAGCGCGCCGGTCACCGCCGAACGCATCGGCTCGTCGAGCCGCTTCAGCAGTTCGTCGACCACCTTGCGCACCACCAGGCGCGCGGTCTGCTTCGTGTTGGCGGGGATCACGCGCGACAGCGAGATCAGGCTGGCCACCAGGTGCACGTCGGGCTGCACGCTGTTCAGCAGCTCCGGCTGCAGCAGCATGTCGCGCAGGTTCAGGCGCTCCAGCGCGTCGCGCTGCATCACCTGCACCACCGAGCTCGGGAAGTAGTTGCGGATGTCGCCCAGCCAACGCGCGACGCTCGGCGCCGAGCCGCCGCGGCCGCCACGCCGGTCCTTGGACTTCAGGCCGCCCGGGCCATCGGCGTCGTACAGCGCGCTCAGTGCCTGGTCCATCTCGGCCGACGCGCCGTTCAGGCCGCCGCACGCTGCCTCGGCCTCGCCGCCCAGCACCAGGCGCCAGCGGCGCAGACGTTCCGCATCCTTGTCGGCAGGCTCGCTCATCCGTCCACTCCCAGCAGCTGGCGCAGCAGCGGCAGCGGCAGCTGCGCGCGCGCCTCGTCCCATTCGGCCGGCACCGGTGCCGCGACGGCGGCGACCGCGCCCTGCCGCGCGCGCTGCGCCAACTCGCCCCGCTCGCTGCCGCTGAAGGCCGAGAAGCTGCGCCGCACCAGCGGCAGCACGCGCACGAAGTGCTCTTCGTTCAGCCCGAGCAGCCAGTCGTTGATCAGCGACCACACCGTCGCGTCGTGCAGCAGCACGACCGCATTGCGGTTCAGGAAGCCGTCCAGCCAGGCCGCCGCCTTGCCCGGCTCGGCGCCGGACGACAGCTGCAGCGACAGCGCCTGCGCCACCTGCCCGCGCGTCCACGCGCCGTCATCCAGCAGCAGGCGCACCGCGACGCCCTGCAGCAGCTCGTGCCCGCCGCGCTGCGCCGCCACCTGCGCCAGCGCACGCTGCCAGCCCTCGGTGTGCGCCGCATCGTCGCGCAGGCCGACCGCCGCATGCGCGGCCAGCAGCTTGTCGCGCAGCGCGTCGGCCGCCGCATCGTCGAGCGCGCTGCACGACAGCGGCAGGCTGATCGCGGCCCGCACGATCAGGCCGTCCAACACGTGGCCGACGATGCCGGCATCGGTCTGCCGCACGTTGCCGTAGCGGAACACGTTGGCCAGCGGCGGCAGCGCACCCAGCAGCTGCAGCGCGTCGCCGGTCACCGCGGCGCGGTTCGAAAGCGCCTGCGTGACGGCCGGCACGGCGGCATCCAGGCCGGCCAGCAGCACGCGGTCGACCAGTGCGGCCAGCTCGGCCAGCGACGGCGCCTGGCGGCTGCGGTCGATCACGCGCGCGCTCGCCGCCTGCGCCAGGTCCTGGCCCCAGCGGCTTGCCTCGATCAGCCGCAGCGCGAACTCGGGCTGCCACTGAAGCGTCCACACTTCGTGGAAGGTGCCGCGCGAGCTGCGGCCCACGCGCGCGGTCTCGCCCCAGGGCACGTCGAGCAGCCGCAGCCGGTGCAGCAGGCGGCTGCGCGCCAGGTCGGTCGCATTGCGCAGGTCCAGGTCGAGCGTGCGCTGCGTCGCCTCGGGCTTCAGGCGCAGCGTCTTCTGCGCCTGCTCGACGTCGCGCTGCAGCGGCACGGTCGGCACGTCGGGCGGCACGCTGCCGAGCCGGTCGCCCACCACGAGCGCGTCGGCGATGAAGCGCAGCACGCTGTCGTCGCCCATCGTCAGCACGCTGCGCGTCGCCTCGTGCAGCTCGTCGAGACCGGGGGCCGGCCGCTCGCGCAACGCGGCCAGCGCATCGGCCAGGCGCACCGCCTCGATCAGGTGGGCCGACGAGCAGTCGAGGTCGCGCGCACGCATCAGCGTCGCGACGCGCGCCAGCCAGCCCACCGCGCGCTGTCCCGGCTTGTCGTGGCCGAGCCACAGGTGCTCGTACCAGCCGGGCGACTGGATGCCGGCACCGTAGCCGCTGGCGCGCGTCAGGTGGCGGTAGGTCCACGGCACCCAGGTCGACGCGACCTTCAGCTTCGGCAACCCCTTCAGCAGCGCCTGGTCGGCCTTGGCCGTCACCTCGGCCTGCAGCGCCGGCAGGTGCCAGGCACCGACGACCACCGCGATGCGCTCGAATCCTTCCTTCTGCGCCTCGCGCAGCCGCTGCCGCATGTGGGCCTCGCGCCAGGCTTCGCGGCGGCGTTCCTCGTCGTCATCACCGCCCTGCGCCTGCCAGTCGCTGCGCAGCGCGGCCATGGCCTCGGCGATGGCGGTGAACAGCTCCTCGCCGTCGCCGCGCTCCTCGACCATGTGGTTCCACCAGCCCTCGCCGTCGGCGTAGCCCGCAGCGCGCGCCAGCCAGCCCAGCGGGTCGGCGCGGCGCGGCGCCGACGCTTCGGCGGCATCGTCCTGCGGCGGTGACTCGTCGCGCTCGATCGCCAGCGCGTTCGCGAGCGGCAGGTCGATGAAGCGCAGCGGCACGCCGGCCGCCGCGGCCCAGCGCAGCGCCTGCCATTCGGGCGAGAAGACCGCGAACGGGTGGTAGACCGCGCGCTGCGGTTCGTCGGGGCAGTAGCCGAGCAGCGCGACCGGCGGCACCATGCCGTCGGCCAGCACGGCGTTCAACAGCGGCTCGGCCTCGGGCGGCCCCTCGACCAGCACGCAGTCGGGCCGCAGCGCATCGAAGGCGCGCAGCAGGCTGCGGGCACAGCCCGGCCCGTGGTGGCGGATGCCGAACAGGTGCGGTGCCGCCACGTCAGCCCTGCTCGCGGCAGGCGCGGTACAGGTCCTTCCAGTCGCTGCGCTCCTTGACGACCGTCTCCAGGTACTCGTTCCAGACCACCGCATCCTGCACCGGGTCCTTGATCACCGCGCCGAGCAGGCCCGACGCGAGGTCGTGCGGGCGCAGCACGCCGTCGCCGAAGTGACCGGCCAGCGCCATGCCGCTGTTGATCACCGAGATCGCCTCGGCGGTCGACAGCGTCGAGGTGGGCGACTTCAGCTGCGTCTTGCCGTCCTCGGTCTTGCCGCTGCGCAGCTCGCGGAAGATCTGCACCAGCCGGCGCACCTCCTTCAGCGCCGGCGGCTCGGCCGGCAGCTGCAGCGAGCGGCCCATCTCGGCCACGCGCTTGACGACGATGGCGACCTCTTCGTCCTCGCTCGCCGGCACCGGCAGCACCACGGTGTTGAAGCGCCGCTTCAACGCCGCCGACAGCTCGTTGACGCCCTTGTCGCGGTTGTTCGCGGTCGCGATCACGCTGAAGCCGCGCACCGCCTGCACCTCGCTGCCCAGCTCGGGGATCGGCAGCGTCTTCTCGGACAGCACGGTGATCAGGCTGTCCTGCACGTCGGCGGGGATGCGCGTGAGTTCCTCGACGCGCGCGATCTTGCCGTCGCGCATCGCCGTCATCAGCGGGCTCGCGACCAGCGCGGCCATCGACGGGCCGTTCGCCAGCAGCTGCGCGTAGTTCCAGCCGTAGCGCAGCTGCTCCTCGCCGGTGCCGGCCGTGCCCTGGATCAGCAGCGTCGAGTCGCCGCTGACCGCCGCGGCCAGGTGTTCGGACACCCACGACTTCGCGGTGCCGGGCACGCCGTACAACAGCAGCGCGCGGTCGGTGGCGAGCGTCGCGACCGCGATCTCCATCAGGCGCGGATTGCCGATGTACTTGGCGCCGACCTCGAAGCCGTTGTCGAGCTTGCCGCCCATCAGGTAGGTGACGACGGCCCACGGCGACAGCTGCCAGTGGGCCGGCCGGGTGCGCGTGTCGTGCTTCTTCAGCTCGGCCAGTTCCTCGGCGTACTGCTGCTCGGCATGCTGGCGGATCGCGGTGGGGGTGGCGCTCATCGGGGGTCTCTTTCGCTCGGGGAGGAAGGGGGTCAGGCCGACAGCGCACGCCGCGCGGCCGTCACCTGCGCCATCGTGGCCAGCAGCTCGACCAGCGTCGGGGTCTCGTCGGCATGGCGCGGCCAGGCATCGAGGCGGGCCAGCGCCTCGCGGTGCAGCACGCAGGCCAGCTCGGGCAGCAGGCCGCGCAGGCCGTGATCGGCCAGGAAGGCGTTGCGGCGCGCGGCGTCGAGCAGCGCGTCGGCGACGGTGGCAGACATTGAAGGCGACAAGCCTTCACCGACCGGGCACGATTGCAGCACCTGCTGCATCGACGTGGACAGCACCACCGTGCCGCCGCGCAGCTGGCGCTCGAGGTGGCGCTCGCGGCGCGCCGGCGGCAACAGCGCCAGCACCGAGGCCGGCTCGTCGCGCAGCAGCTTGCCGGGCCAGTGGTCGAGCAGCGCCTCGCACCAGTCGGGCTGCGGATCGTGGGACAGCAGGTCGCGCCAGGCGCGCACGATCGCCTCGGCCCAGTCGGTGGCCAGCGCCCAGGGCAGCAGCTCGGCCGGCGCCAGGCCGGTGTGCCGCGGCCACCAGCCGAGCGGCACCTGGCGCAGCAACTGGTACAGCCACCACGCGCGGTCGCCCAGCGATTCGTGCTTCGGGCGGACCGGCTCGATGCCGTCGGCATCCGGCGGTGCCTCGGCCGGGGCATCGATCGTCCAGCGCGGCTGCAGCAGCGGCGCGAGGCGCGCGACCGCCTGCCGGGCCAGCGCGCTGTCGGGCAGGCCGACCAGCAAGGCGATGGCGCCCTGGCGCACCTCGCGGCTGCGGTCGGTGCGCAGGCCGTCGAGCAGCGCTTCGTCGTCCATCGACAGGCCGGTCCACAGCGTGCCGAGCAGCTCGGCCCGCTCGCGCGCCGGCAGTTCGGCGAGCGATGCGGCCAGCCGCTCGCGGGCGCCCGCCGGGTCCCGCTGCCGCTGCGCGCGCAGCAGGTCGCGGCGCTGGTCCAGGCTGCCTTCGGCCCAGCGCAGGTCGTCGTCGGCCTCGGCAGCCGCACCGACCGCGAAGCGCCAGTCGGCGTTCTGCGTGGCCAGCCACAGGCCGCGCGCGCCGAGCACCGGCTGCAGCGGCGCACGCAGCGCGATCGAGTGGCGGCCGAGTTCCAGCGCCAGCGGCAGCAGCGCCGTGGGCAGGCGCAGGCCCTGGGCATCCAGGGCCGCCAGCACCTGGTGCTGCAGGCGCGCCGGGCCGCGCCGCAGCGACCACGCAAGGAGGACGGTGTCCGTCGGCGCGGGCCGGCTCTCGACGCCCGCCGGCGGTGGCAGGGATGACGACCAGGGACGCCCTTGCGCACCGGCCAGTTCGCACGGCGCCAGCACGGCGGCCACGCGCAGCAGCGCGGTGGCCGCGTCGCCGTCGGGCAGGCCATCCAGCAACGCCCCCACCGGGCCGGACAGCACGGCCTTCGGCAGGGGATGGCGCTCGGTGCCGACCATCGCGACCGGCACCAGGCTGCCCCACACCGGGTCCGCGCTCATTCGCCGCCCCGCAGCCACAGGCCGTCGCCACCCCAGGCGCTGAGCGGCCGCAAGCGCCGTCCGTCCCACTCGCCCATCAACGTCAACGGCACGCCGCCGGCATGCGCCAGCAGCGACCAGCCGACGGCCTCGTTGACGGCCAGCGGCAGCGCGCGGCCTTCGGCCACCAGCAGCCAGCCGGCGTCGGTGCGCAGCGGCACCGCGCCGGGCACCAGCATCGGATGCAGCCAGGTCCACGGGCAGGCGGCGACCCGCTCGGCCATCGCCTGCCATTCGTCCGCGACGCGCGCTGCCGGCCAGGCCGGTTCACCGTGCGGCGCTGCGATCTCGTCGGCCAACGCGCGCTGGCTGCTCGCGCCCGGGAACCAGGCCAGCGTCGCCTCGACCCGCGTGCCGCCGAGCCAGGGCTGCTCGAAGCCGCGCCCGCCGTAGGCATGGTCGAGCAGCAGCGCGCGCCGGCCGCTGTGCTCGCCCTGCAGCCAGACGCGGCGCTCGACCAGCTTGTCGTCGCGCTCCTCGACCGCCAGGCCGAGCACCGTCCAGTGGTCGCGCAGGCGATCGCCCGAGGCCAGCACCTCGGCCTTGTCGTGCGGCCAGCCGGCCAGCGTGCGCAGATCGGCCTGCACACCGGGCGGCAGCCGTTCGCGGCGGCCGATCGCCTCGCAGGCCAGCTGCAGCAGGCCGAGCCGGTGCAGCAACCGTTCGGGCCAGTCGGCGCCCTGGCCGATGCCGTCGGCCGCATCGCGCAGGCGCTGGCCCAGGCCGGGTGCCTGCGCATCGACCATGCGCGCCGCCATCGTCTGCCAGGCGGCGCGCCGCGGCGTGCCGAGCGCGCCCAGGC
>NZ_JBFUEB010000030.1:0-59617 GCF_056404395.1 Rhizobacter sp. P2_D12
GTACACCACCTTCATCTTCAGCTTCACCGAGCTGACCACCGCCATCCCCAATGCCGGCGGCCCCTTCGCCTACGCCACCCGCGCCTTCGGCCCCGTCGGCGGCTGCATCGCCGGCTTCGCGACGCTGATCGAGTTCGTGTTCGCGCCCCCGGCCATCGCGATGGCCATCGGCGCCTACCTGCAGGTGCAGTTCCCGGCCGTCAGCCCCAAGCTGATGGCCTGCGGCGCCTACGTCGTGTTCATGGCGCTCAACATCGTCGGCGTGCGCACCGCCGCCACCTTCGAGCTGATCGTCACCGTGCTCGCGATCTTCGAGCTGCTGGTCTTCATGGGCGTGGTCGCGCCGGGCTTCTCGGTGGCCAACTTCGTCGCCCACGGCTGGGCCGGGCAGGACAGCTTCAGCCCGCTCGCGCTGTCGGGCATGTTCGCGGCGATCCCGTTCGCGATCTGGTTCTTCCTCGCGATCGAAGGCGTCGCGATGGCCGCCGAAGAGGCGAAAGACCCGCGCCGCACCATCCCGATCGCCTACATCGCCGGCATCGCGACGCTGGTGCTGCTGGCACTGGGCGTGATGGTGTTCGCCGGCGGCGTCGGCGACTGGCGCACGCTGTCCAACATCAACGACCCGCTGCCGCAGGCCATGAAGGCCGTCGTCGGCGAACACAGCGGCTGGCTGCACATGCTGGTGTGGATCGGGTTGTTCGGCCTCGTCGCCTCGTTCCACGGCATCATCCTCGGCTACTCGCGCCAGATGTTCGCGCTGGCCCGCGCCGGCTACCTGCCGGCCTGGCTCGCCGCGATCCACCCGCGTTTCGGCACGCCGCACCGCGCGGTGCTGGCCGGCGGGGTCATCGGCATCGCCGCCATCTTCAGCGACGAGCTGTTCTCGTTCGGCGGGCAGACGCTCACAGCCAACATCGTCACGATGTCGGTGTTCGGCGCCATCGTGATGTACATCATGTCCATGCTCAGCCTGTTCCGGCTGCGCCGCAAGGAGCCCGACCTGGCCCGCCCGTTCCCCGCCATCGGCTACCCGCTGTTCCCGGCCATCGCGCTGGCGCTGGCCGTGCTGTGCCTGGTCGCGATGGTCTGGTACAACACCTTGCTCTCGCTGATCTTCGCCGGCCTGATGCTCCTGGCCGGCGTCGTCTTCCTGTTCAGCGGACGCGAGCGGCGCGCCGCGGCGCTCGCAGCCCAGGGGTGATGAGGACGCTTCCCGCATGGCCTACCGCCACCGCATCGGCACGCAGACCTGGCAGTTCGCCGACCTGAAGGCGGTGATGGCGCGCGCCACGCCGGCGCGCTCGGGCGACCAGCTGGCCGGCATCGCCGCCGGCAGCGCCGCCGAACGCATGGCCGCGCGCATGTGCCTGGCCGACCTGCCGCTGCAGCGCTTCCTCGACGAAGCGCTGGTCCCGTACGAAGACGACGAGGTCACGCGGCTGATCGTCGACACGCACGACCGCGCGGCCTTCTCGGAGATCTCGCACCTGACGGTGGGCGGCTTTCGCGATTGGCTGCTGTCGGAGCAGGCCGACGAAGCGGCACTGGCCCGCGTGCGCGCCGGCGTCACGC
The DNA here is from genome assembly GCF_056404395.1 of Rhizobacter sp. P2_D12. Classification (NCBI taxonomy): domain Bacteria; kingdom Pseudomonadati; phylum Pseudomonadota; class Betaproteobacteria; order Burkholderiales; family Sphaerotilaceae; genus Rhizobacter; species Rhizobacter sp. P2_D12. The sequence goes on from NZ_JBFUEB010000030.1 coordinate 1,576, forward strand.
CGGAGATGGCGGCCGCGGTCAGCAAGCTGATGCGCAACCAGGACCTGATCCTCGCGGCGCGCAAGTGCCGTGTCGTCACGCGCTTTCGCAACACCATCGGGCTGCCCGGGCGGCTGTCGGTGCGGCTGCAGCCGAACCACCCGACCGACAGCCCGCGCGGCATCGCGGTCTCGATGCTCGACGGGCTGCTCTACGGCGCCGGCGATGCGGTGATCGGCATCAACCCGGCCAGCGACAGCATGCCGGCGCTGGTCGACCTGCTGCACCTGCTGGACGAGCTGATCCGCCGCTTCGAGATCCCCACGCAGTCCTGCATCCTGACCCACGTCACCAACACGGTGCAGGCGATCGAGGCCGGCGCGCCGGTCGACCTGGTGTTCCAGTCGGTGGCCGGCACGCAGAAGGCCAACGCCAGCTTCGGCATCGACCTGGCGCTGCTGCGCGAGGCGCGCGCCGCCGCGCTGTCGCTGAAGCGCGCGACGGTGGGCGACCCGGCCGAGGCCAACGTGATGTATTTCGAGACCGGGCAGGGCTCGGCGCTGTCGGCCGACGCCCACCACGGCGTCGACCAGCAGACCTGCGAGGCGCGCGCCTACGCGGTGGCGCGGGCCTTCTCGCCGCTGCTGACCAACACCGTGGTCGGCTTCATCGGCCCGGAGTACCTGTACGACGGCAAGCAGATCATCCGCGCCGGGCTCGAAGACCACTTCTGCGGCAAGCTGATGGGGCTGCCGCTGGGCTGCGACGTCTGCTACACCAACCATGCCGAGGCCGATTCGGACGACATGGACACGCTGATGACGCTGCTCGGCGCCGCCGGGCTCAGCTTCATCATGGGCGTGCCGGGCGCCGACGACATCATGCTCAACTACCAGAGCACCTCGTTCCACGATGCGCTGTACCTGCGCGAGCTGCTCGGGCTGCAGCGCGCGCCCGAGTTCGAGGCCTGGCTGCAGAAGATGCACATCACCGACGGCGACGGGCGCGTGCTGCCGATTGCCGCGGGGCACAGCCTGATCGAGCGCCTGGACCTGCCGAGGCTGGCGGCATGACGGCCAGGGACGCGATCACGCAAGACCCGTGGGGCGCGCTGCGCCAGCACACCGCGGCGCGCGTCGCGCTGGGCCGCAGCGGCGTCAGCCTGCCGACCGAGGAGGTGCTGCGCTTCGGCTTCGCGCACGCGCAGGCGCGCGACGCGGTGCACGTGCCGCTGGACGTCGACGCGCTGTGCGCGGCGCTGCAACAGGCCGGCTGGCCGACGCTGCAGGTGCACAGCGCGGCGCCCGACCGCCCGACCTACCTGCTGCGTCCCGACCTGGGGCGGCGCCTGGACGAGGCCTCGGCGGCGCGGCTGGCCGAGGCAGCGGGCGGGTTCGACGTGCAGCTGGTGGTGGGCGACGGGCTGTCGTCGCTGGCGGTGAGCCGGCACGCGGCGCCGCTGGTCGCCGAGATCCGCGCGCAGGCGCCACCCGGCTGGCGCTTCGGCCCGGTGGTGGTGGCGCGGCAGGCGCGCGTCGCGCTCGGCGACCCGGTCGGTGAGCTGCTGCGGGCGCGGCTGCTGGTGATGCTGATCGGCGAACGGCCGGGGCTCAGCTCGCCGGACAGCCTGGGCATCTACCTCACCTGGGCGCCGCGCCGCGGGCGCAGCGATGCCGAGCGCAATTGCATCTCGAACGTGCGCCCCGAGGGGCTGCCGTACGCCGCGGCGGCGCGCAAGCTGGTGTGGCTGGTGCGGGAGGCGCAGCGGCTGCAGCTGAGCGGCGTGCATTTGAAAGACCGTAGCCCGGATGTCAATCCGGGACTCCCTGCCACGGCTTCTAGAATGTCGGCTCTTTCCAGGGACACCCCATGAGCATCAAGAGCGACAAGTGGATCCGCCGCATGGCCGAGCAGCACGGGATGATCGAGCCGTTCGAGCCCGGCCAGGTGCGCTTTGCCGCCGACGGCCACAAGATCGTCAGCTACGGCACCAGCAGCTACGGCTACGACATCCGTTGCGCACCCGAATTCAAGGTCTTCACCAACATCTACAGCACGGTGGTCGACCCGAAGGCCTTCGACGAGAAGAGCTTCGTCGACATCAACGCCGACGTCTGCGTGATCCCGCCCAACAGCTTCGCGCTGGCGCGCACCGTCGAATACTTCCGCATCCCGCGCAGCGTGCTGACGATCTGCCTCGGCAAGAGCACCTACGCGCGTTGCGGGATCATCGTCAACGTGACCCCCTTCGAGCCCGAATGGGAGGGCTACGTGACGCTCGAGTTCAGCAACACGACGCCGCTGCCGGCCAAGATCTACGCCGGCGAGGGCTGTGCGCAGGTGCTGTTCTTCGAGAGCGACGAGGTCTGCGAGACCAGCTACAAGGACCGCGGCGGCAAGTACCAGGGCCAGACCGGCGTCACCCTCCCGAAGACGTGATCTGAGCTGCCGCGGGGTGTCAATTCCCGCGATTCCGTGCCGCCGGCGTGGCTATCGTGTGCAGCACGGCGCCGCTTTCGCGCCGGGATGCATGGAGGTCTCATGCCGGCTCCCTCGGAATCCTCTGCCCCGTCCGAACTCCCGCCGCCTCCCGCAGGCCTGCGCCAGCAGCCGTTGGTCGGCGACCTCCGGGCGCTGGCGAGCTTTCGCTCGCTGATGGCACGCGAGGCGCTGCCGGTCAACATCGCCCGCATGATGTACGACCGCCCCTATGCCTACGAGCGCATCGCCATCGCGCACGGCAGCACCGATGCCGACCTGCAGCGGCTCGCGTTGCAGCTGTTCGGCCAGTACCTCGCCACCGATACCGATTTGCATTGATGGGGGCTACCATGGCCCCTCCAGCCACCAGCCGGGGGAAGCGCCATGAAGTGGGAAGGCAACCGCGAGAGCGACAACGTTGAAGACGCGCGCGGCAGCGGCGGGGGTGGTGGCGGCGGCGGCGGCTTCGGCGGCCGCAGCATCGGGCTCGGCTCGGTGGCCATCGCGCTGGTGGCCGGCTGGATCTTCGGCGTCAACCCGCTCACCGTGCTCAGCCTGCTGAGCGGCGGCGGCGCCGCCCCGACGCAGCAGCAGGCCCCGGCCGGCAAGCCGCCGGCCGAAGACAAGATGGCCCGCTTCGTCTCGGTCGTGCTGGCCGACACCGAAGACGTCTGGCGCGCCAAGTTCAAGGAGATGGGCGGCACCTACCGCGAGCCGAAGCTGCGCCTGTTCCGCGGCAGCGAGCCCACCGCCTGCGGCCGCGGCCAGGCCGCGATGGGCCCGTTCTACTGCCCGGGCGACCAGAAGGTCTACATCGACCTGAGCTTCTACGAGACCATGCGCACCCGCCTGGGCGCGCCCGGCGATTTCGCGCAGGCCTACGTGATCGCGCACGAGGTCGGCCACCACGTGCAGAACCTGATGGGCATCAGCGGCAAGGTCGACGCGATGCGCGGGCGCGTCAGCGAGGCGCAGCAGAACGCGCTGAGCGTGCGCCTCGAACTGCAGGCGGATTGCTTCGCCGGCATCTGGGCGCACGACGCGCAGGCCGCGCGCCAGGTGCTGGAGCAGGGCGACGTCGAAGAGGCGCTGAATGCCGCGACGCAGATCGGCGACGACACGCTGCAGCGCAAGTCGCAGGGCACCGTGGTGCCCGAGACCTTCACGCACGGCACCAGCGCGCAGCGCGTCAGCTGGTTCAAGCGCGGCTTCCAGACCGGCAGCGTCGACCAGTGCAACACCTTCGAGGCGCGGCAGCTGTAGCCTCCAGGCTCGGGACCCTCGGGGCTTGTGCCGGGATCGTCGGCCGTCGCGTCAGGCGGCCCTGAACACGCCGGGCGGGCCTGGCGGCACGCCGTCGCCCAGGCGCCGCTGCCACCAGCCGACGTCGCGCCAGGCGCCGAACTTGAACCCGACCTCCCGGAACACGCCCACGGGCACGAAGCCGGCCGATTCGTGCAGCGCGACGCTGGCGGCATTCGGCAGCGCGATGCCGGCGAAAGCCTGGTGGTAGCCCAGTGCCGAGAGATGGCTGAACAGTTCGGCGTAAAGCCGCGTCCCGACGCGCTGGCCGCGGGCGTCCTCGCGCACGTAGACGGTGGTGTCGGCGGCCCACGCGTACGCCGGCCGTTCGCGATGCCGGCCGGCGTAGGCGAATCCGTCGACCTGGCCCGCGGCGTCGAGCGAGACCAGCCACGGCAGCGTCGCGAGGGTGGCCGTGATGCGCGAGCGCATCTCCGGCACGGATGGTGGTTCCAGCTCGAACGAGATCGTGCTGGCGGCGACGACCGGTGCGTAGATCGCACGCACGGCCTCGGCGTCGTCGGGCGTGGCGATGCGCAGCGTCTTCACGGCGTTTCCAGCCGCATCAGGACCGCCGAGCCCGGACAGGCGCCCTGGAACTCGGCGGACTGCTGCAGCGCCGCGGGCGCCAGCGCCCGCTCGATGCGCACGAAGCCGAGGCCTTCGAAGTACGGCGCTGCCGTCGTGGTCAGCAGGTAGAGCGCATGCAGCCGCGCCGCATGGGCGGCCGCGCGCAGCTGCGCCACCAGCCGCTGCGCCACGCCGCGCGAGCGGTGGGCGGGGTCGACGGCGACGGATCGCAGCAGCCCGAAGCCGCCGTGCGCCTCCAGCGCCGCGCAGCCGATCACAGAGCCGTCTTCCAGCGCGACGACGAAGGAATCCAGGTGCTCCCTTGCGCCGGCCAGTGGCAGTCCGTTCGACGACAGCAGCGCCTCGATGGCCGGCCAGTCGCCGGCGAACGCGCGGCGCACGCCGGTGTCGATGACCACCTCGCCATCTTCCTTCGTGAAAGGGGGCAGCGGCCCGGTCGGCAACAGTGCGAGCACGGCCTCGGACGGCCGGCACAGCCGCGTGCCGCGCGGCGTGACGACGATCGGGCGGTTCAACAGGATCGGGTGCCGGCCAATGGCCTCGAGCAGTTGGTCGTCGCCCAGGGCCGGGTCGCCGAGGCCGAGCTCGGCATACGGCGTGCCCTTCTCGCGCAGCAGCGCGCGCAGCGGCTGGCCGGTCGCCGCGGCCAGCGCCCGCAGCATCGCCGCGGTCGGCGGCGTCTTCAGGTACTCGACGACCGTCGGCTCGATGCCGGCGTGGCGGATCAGCGCCAGCGTGTTGCGCGAGGTGCCGCAGGCGGGGTTGTGGAAGATGGTGATGTCAGGCATGGCGGGGCTCGGGTGGGGGCAGCAGGCGATCGACACCCAGCGCGAGGCCGGCGCCCAGCAGCTGGGCAGCGATGAAGCCCGGCGCGCTGGCCGGCGCGATGCCGGCGAAGCTGTCGCTGAACATGCGGCCGACCGTGGCGGCCGGGTTGGCGAAGCTGGTCGATGCGGTGAAGAAGTAGGCGGCGCCGATGTAGGCCGCGACCATCGCGGCGACGCGCGCGGCCGGGGCGCGCAGGATCACCAGAAGCAGGCCGGCGGTCGCCACCGTCTCGGCGATCCACTGGCCCTGGCCGCTGCGCACGCGCGACGACCATTGGAGCAGGTTCATCTCGAACATGGCATGCACCAGCCAGGCGCCGAGCACCGCGCCGGCCAGCTGCACCGCGACGTAGGGGAGGAGGGCACTGCGCGGCAGCGCGCCGCGTGCCGCCATCACCAGCGACACCGCCGGGTTGAAATGCGCGCCGCTGAGCGGGCCGAACAGTTCGATCAGCACGTACAGCCCGCCGACGGTGGCCAGCGTGTTGGCCAGCAGCGCGACCGCCGCGTTGCCGCCGGCCAGCCGCTCGGCCATCACGCCCGAGCCGATCACGATGGCCAGCAGCAGAGCGGTGCCCAGGCTCTCGGCCAGCAAGCGCCTCAACAGCACGACGAGGCGGCCTTGACGGGAATGCCGACCGGCTTGCCCTGGGGCGCCTTCTCGCTGAACACGGGGATGTTGCCCAGCGTGTGGAACTGCTCCCATGCGATGCCCTGCGGATCGGTCAGCCAGTACTTGTCGCTGCGCGCATAGCAGCAGCTGGTTTCGCCGACGTCCAGCAGCGTCATGTCGGCGGCCTCGGCCTGCGCCTTCAGCGCGACCAGTTCTTCCTCGCTGTCGGCCTGGATGCCGAGGTGGTCGACCCCGGGCGTGCCGCCGCGCGTGCTGATCGCGAAGTTGATGCGTGGATCCTCGATCATCCACTTCGCATAGTCGGCCTCGACGCGCGTCGGCGCGGCGGCAAACATCTTCGAGTAGAAGGCGATCGATGCCTGCAGGTCGGCAACGTGGGCATGGACATGGAAACGCTTCATGGCAGGGGCTCCGGTCAGGGGGGGGCATCAGCAGCCGCAGGCGGCCGCGGTGGACGGAAGGGCGCATTCGGCGCCGGCACAGCAGTTCTCGGTCAGGTAGCCGAGCAAGGCATTCATGCGGTCGTAGGCGGCGCGGTAGACGATGTTGCGGCTCGAGCGCTCCTGCGTCACCAGCCCGGCGTTCGCCAGCTCCTTCAGGTGGAACGACAGCGTGTTCTGCGGCATCTCCAGCGCCTCGGCCATCGAGCCCGGCGTCAGGCCGCTGGCGCCGGTGACCACCAGCGCCCGGAACACCTTCAGGCGCACCGGGTGGGCCAGCGCCGCAAGGGATTTGATGACGTCTTGTTCTTCCATGAATCGAGAATAGTGGAAATATGGAAAGAGCGCAAGCGGCAAGGCGCTACGATCCGCGCGTCCGATGGCTGCCGAAGTGCAGAGAGGGGAATGCCGTGACCATGTCGCCAACCGAAAGCGCCCGCCAGCTGCGTGGGCAATGCCAGTGCGGGGCCGTGCAGTACCGCGTGGCCGACGAGTTCGTCTACGCGCTCAACTGCCACTGCTCGCGCTGCCGCCAGGCGACGGGCTCGGCCTTCAAGCCCACCGCCGGGATCCCGCACGGGAAGTTGGCGGTCGTGCAGGGCGCCGACCGGCTGATGATCATCGGCGACGAACGCGGCCACGATGCCCGCTGCCGCGCCTGCGGCTCGTTCCTCTACTCGCGGGTGCGCGAGGGCGAGTGGCTGCACGTGACGATGGGCAGCCTGGTCGACGACCCGTCCATCCGGCCGGGCTGCCACATCTTCGTCGGCTCGAAGGCGCCGTGGTTCACGATCACCGACGACCTGCCGCAGTACGAGGGGCATGTGGTCGACTGAGCTCGCCGGCGCCCAGCACCTCGACGACGAATTCGATGAAGGCCCGCACCTTCGCCGCCGGCAGGTGGCGCGACGGGTAGAGCGCATACAGCGGGAAGCGCTCGTCGGGCCAGTCGGGGAACAGGTCGACCAGCTGCCCGGCATCGAGCTGCTGCTGGATGCCGATTGCCTTGATCTGCGCGATGCCCGCGCCGGCCAGCACGGTGGCGAGCAGCGTGCCGGGGTCGGTGAGCGTCAGGCGGCCCTGGGTCGGCACCTGGACCTGCTTGCGGCCGCGCTGGAATTCCCATGCGAAGGGCTGGCCGGTGAGCGGGTTGCGCACCTGGATGCAGGCGTGGCCGGCCAGCTCGGCCGGCTTGCCGGGCCGTCCGTGGCGCTTCAGGTAGGCGGGCGACGCGACCGTGACGATGCGGCTGTCGAGCAGCTTGCGCGCCACCAGCGACGAACTCGGCGGTTCGCCGAAACGCACCGCGATGTCGAAGCCTTCGCCGACCAGGTCGCCCAGCTGGTCGCGCGCGATCAGCTCGAGCGACAGCTGCGGGTGAAGCGCCAGCAGGCGCGGCAGGTGCGGCGCCAGCAGCAGGCGCGACGTGAACGCATCGGTGTTGACGCGCAAACGCCCCTGCACCGCGCCGGATGAGCCGCTGGTGCGCGTGACCGCATCCTCGATGCCCAGCACCAGCGGGTTGATGTTGGCGTAGAGCTCGCGCCCTTCGTCGGTCAGGTTCAGCGAACGGGTGGTGCGGTCGAGCAGGCGCACGCCGATGCGCGCCTCCAGCCGGGCGATCGCGCGGCTCACGCCCGAAGGCGTGATGCCCAGCGCCTCGGACGCGCGCGCGAAGCTGCCGCCTTCGACCACCGCGGCGAGCACGCCGACGTTCGAGATCAGTCGTCCATCGAGGGTCATGGTGGGCTATTCGTGATGCAGTGTCATGAATGATATGCCGCCGGACACCTTTACTCAATGCGGTCCGCTTCCTAGCATTCGCTCCACGTTGAACCCAGGAGTTTCGTCATGCATGCCATCACCGGAATCACCGGCAAGGTCGGGGGCGCCGTCGCGCGCCACCTGTTGTCCCGCGGCCAGCGCGTTCGCGCCGTCGTGCGCGATGCCGCCAAGGGCCGCGCCTGGTCCGAGCTCGGCTGCGAGGTCGCCGTCGCCGACATGTCGGACGCGGCGGCGCTGGCGCGCGCGTTCGCCGGCACGTCCAGCGCCTTCATCCTGCCGCCGCCGGTGTTCGACCCGGCGCCCGGTTTCGCCGAGGCGCGGGCGGTGATCGCCGCGGTGCGCCAGGCATTGGAAGCGGCGCGTCCGACGAGGGTGCTGTGCCTGTCCACCGTCGGCGCACAGGCCGCGCAATCCAACCTGCTGAGCCAGCGCACGCTGATGGAAGAGGCCTTGTCGGCGTTGCCGCTGCCGGTGACCTTCCTGCGCCCGGCATGGTTCCTCGAGAACCTGGCCTGGGACATCGCGCCGGCGCGCGAGCACGGCGTGATCCCGTCCTTCCTCCAGCCCCTGGACAGGGCGGTGCCGATGGTGGCCACGGCGGACGTCGGCCGTGTCGCCGCCGAGCTGCTGCTGCAGGACGGACCGGGGGCGCGCATCGTCGAGCTCGAGGGGCCGCGGGCGGTGAGCCCGAGCGACATCGCCGCCGCGCTGGCGCAGGCGCTGCAGCGGCCGGTGCGCGCCGAGGCGGTACCGCGCGACGGCTGGGAAGCCCTGTTCCGCGCGCAGGGCATGCGCAATCCGTTGCCGCGCATCCGGATGCTGGACGGCTTCAACGAGGGCTGGATCCGTTTCGAAGGTGACGAGACCACGCGCTTGAAAGGCCGCGTGGGCCTCGCGGAGGTGATCGCGCAGTTGCTCGCCTGAATGCGCGCCGGGGTATTCTCGGCGCCACCATGGTCGGCTTCACGCACAGACTGACGCGCAGGGAATGTCTGGCGGCGCTGGCCGCCGCAGCGGCCTTGCCGGCGCGCGCCGAGGCTGCGTTGGCGCGCCGCATCCCGTCGAGCGGCGAGCCGCTGCCGGTGATCGGCCTGGGCAGCTGGATCAGCTTCAACGTCGGCACCGACCGCGGCGCGCGCGATGCCTGCACCGAGGTCGTGCGGGCCTTCTTCGCCGAAGGCGGCCGGCTGATCGATTCGTCGCCGATGTACGGCTCGTCGCAGCCCACCATCGGCCATGCGGTGGCCCAGCTGGGGCGGCCGGCCGCGCTGTTCTCGGCCGAGAAGGTGTGGATCGGCGATGCCGGCCGCGGCGCGGCGCAGATGGAGGCGTCGCGCAACTTCTGGGGCGTGCCGCGCTTCGACCTGATGCAGGTGCACAACCTGCTGTCGTGGCAGGAGCACCTGCCGCGGCTGTTCGAGATGAAGGCCGCGGGCCGGCTGCGCTACGTCGGCATCACGACGTCCGAGGGGCGGCGCCATGCCGAGCTCGAACAGGTGATGCGCACGCAGCCGATCGACTTCATCCAGGTCACCTACAACCTGGTCGACCGCGAGGTGGAGCGGCGCATCCTGCCGCTCGCGCAGGAGCGCGGCATCGCGGTGCTCGTGAACCGCCCGTTCCGCGGCGGGGCCTTGCTGGACACGCTGGCCTCGCGCAAGCTGCCGGCCTGGGCCGCGGACGTCGATTGCGGGCACTGGGCACAGCTGGCGCTGAAGTTCGTCGTGGCCCACCCCGCCGTGACCTGCGCGATCCCCGCCACCAGCCAGGTGGCGCACCTGCGCCAGAACATGGCGGCCGGGCGCGGTCGCCTGCCCGATGCGGCGCTGCGCGAGCGCATGGCCCGCAGCGTGGCGGCCGGCTGAGGAGGCGGCTTGAGCGAATGGTGGACGTACCGGCCGGCGAGCTTCCTGATGTTCTCGCCGCGCATCTACTGGCGGCTGTTCGAATCGCTGAATGACGCGGCGTGGCCGGCGCAGTGGGTGCTGGCCGGCACCGTGCTGGGCTGGCTGCTGGTGCGCACGCGCATGCCGATGCTGCGCGCCGCGGCGGTGCTGTTCGCGCTGTGCTGGGCCTTCAGCGCCTGGGCCTTCCTGCTGCAGCGCTTCGCACCGATCAACTGGCCGATGGCCTACGTCGCCGCGGCCTTCGGGGTGCAGGGGGGCGGCCTGCTGGTGCTGGCCGCCGCGGGCCGGCTGCGCGGAGCCGCCGGCACGGCGCGCGCCCGTGCCGGCGTGGCGCTGGGGCTGTGGGCGGTGCTGGGGCATCCGCTGCTGGGCCTGGCCTTCGGTCGGCCGTGGCGGCAGGCCGAGTTCTTCGGGCTGGCGCCCGACCCGACGGCGCTCGCGACGCTGGCCTGGCTGCTGCTGGTCGAGCCGGTGGGTGCCGCTTCGCGGCGCCTCGTGCGCCTGCTGTGGATCGTGCCGCTTGCGTGGTGCGCCATCAGCGCCGCGATGCTGTGGACCCTGGGATCGGTGCAGGGCTGGGTGGTCGGTGGCCTCGCGCTGCTGGCCGCGGCGGCGGCCACGCGCCCCCGACCCTAGAATCGGCCGGCGCACCCGACTGCGCACCGATCAACGAACGAAGACCCGACGGAGCCATCGCGACGTACGCGGGTGCGGGAGGGCGGCATGAAGCTGTGGAATCCGAAGGCGGGCGGTCGATGATCTTCGCGAAGCTGCTGCTGGCGTGGGCCGGGCTGGCGCTTGCGGGCAGCTTGTGTGCGGCGGCCGTCGCACGCGCCTTCGGCGTGGTGGTGCAGCGGGTCTCGCTGGGGATGGGGCGGGTGCTGCTGACGCTGGGGTGGTTCGAGGTGCTGATGATCCCGCTCGGATCGTCGGTGCGCTTCCTGCTCGCGCAGGACATCGCGAAGCCGGACCCGAGCGCGGCGGAGTTGCGCGGTGCATTCGACCGGCGCGGCGCGGCGACCCGCATCGCCATCATCGCGGCGATGCCGGGCAGCCTGCTGTTGATCGGCCTGTTGCTGCTCGGGCCGCCGGCGTGGCATCACTTCGGCAGCGGGTTCGTGCAGATCCTCGGCGGCGCGCTGTCCCCGGCGGACGAGGCGCAGCGGCTGCTGGGCGCTTTCATGCAGCTGCTTCGCACGCAGGGGTTGGCGGTGGCCACCGGTGTCCTCGCGAGCAAGTTCGCTGCGCTGCAATTGCTGCCGCTGTACGGGCTGGCGGGGCTGCAGTTGCTGTGGGTCCTCGTGCCGCCGCTGGAGAGGCTGGTCCTCCGCGCGCCGTTGCCGTTCTTCCTGCCCTACCTGGCCATCGCGGGAGCGTGGGTCGGGGCGATGGTGGGGTACTGGCTCGGGTAGGGCATCTCGCTGGAGAAGCGCCCCGCGCCTCCGGTGGACGCGGCATGGTCGCCAAATCGTCAAGATCCGATCAGGACGCGCTGGAAACCTGCCGCGTACGCTGGGTTCCGAGCCGACCTCGACTTCCGATTGCAAACCAGACGGACCGGCTGCTTCATCGCGAGGGGTGACCGTCATCCACCTTCCAGGACTCGATCTGGCGCGGCAAGGACCATCCCCCAACCCTCTTCTGCGACTGGAGCAACAACACCGACTGCCCGTTCCACTGGACACGCGGGTACAGCCGGGGCTGGTCGAAGGGCACCAGCGTGGGCTTCGGGGCGGGCGCGAGGGGACAGTACGGTGAACCCATCGTTGTCCAGAAGCGCGGATGGACGAGGGGCAACTTCGTCGGCGGCTGGTACGAAACCAGCCACCAGCCCGCATCGCGGTGACCATCCCGGAAACCTGGTGCTACGACTACGACGCCAACCGCACCTGCGGCCAGTGGACCACCAACGGGGCCGACGGACCGTCCTACATGGCCCGGCGCACGGCCTTCCCCTGGCGGCCCGGCGCTAACATCGCCGCAGTCGACCAAACCAGAGGGAGGGAATCCGATGCCAACGCTGTCCATCGCCCATGGCGAGTTGTGGCTGCACGCCGATGGCGCTGCACCCAAGCAGATCGAATCCCCGTTCGCGAAGGAACTGATCGAGCGCGCCCAGCAGAGCCGCCGCACCACCGGCTGGAAGCATGCGCCGCGCGACGAGCAGAGCGGCGTGATCCCGAGCGCGAGCCTGTGGGGCAAGCGCGGCGGCAGCGACGACGGCGCGATGCAGGTGCGCTTCCTGCACGCCTGCCGCGGCGGCGATGACGACACGCTGTACTACGTGCTGGCCGTCGGCGAGACGCGCGGCGTGTTCCGCCGCCACCTGGCCGAAGACCGCGAGGTGCGTCTCTTCCACCGCACCGGCTGGGATTGCCAGGGCTTCGCGTTCGACGCCGCCGACAAGCGCCTGGTCATCGCGTCGCGCAATGCCGACGGAACGGCGCACCTGGAGATCTACGACGAGGACGGCAACCGCCGCGGCGCCGTCACCGACGGCGACTGCATGGATGCCGCGCCGGCGCTGGTGCCGGGCCGGTCGAAGACGGTGGTCTACCAGTCGAGCGGCCTCGCGCGGCATCCGCAATCGGGCCAGATCGTCGCGCTGGCGCATGCCTGCGTGCACATGCTCGACTACGGCAGCGGCCAGCTCGAGGTGCTGCTCGACGACAAGCGCCACGATTTCGTCGCACCGCGCATGGATGCGCAAGGCCGCCTCTATGCGATCCGCCGGCCGGCCGAGAAGCCGCCGCGCGAGCGCGCCGGCACGGCCCTGTCCGACCTGCTGCTGATGCCGTTCCGCCTGCTCAAGGCGGTGTTCGGCTACCTCAACTTCTTCTCGATGGTGTACGGCAAGGAGCCGCTGCGCTCGGCCGGCGGGCCGCGCACGCCGGAGCTCGACCAGGACCTGGGAAAGCTCTGGCTGCACGGCCGGATGATCGAGCTGTCGAAGGTGAAAGGCGACCCGAAGTACGCCGGCAACCTGGTGCCGCGCGACTGGGAGTTGATCTGCATCGACCGGGCCGGGGCGCAGCCGCAGGTGATCGCGTCGCACGTCGCGAGCTATGCGCTGCGGGCGGGCGGCGGTGTCGTGTTCACCAATGGGTTCGACATCTTCGAGCTGGATGGCGGCGCACGCCGCGGCGTGGCGCGGCAACAGCAGGTGGCGGAGCTGGCCGCGATCTGAGGCCCACGCTCACGCGTGCGTCGACTCCACCGCCTTCGCCCGGTACATCGACGTGTCGCTGCGATGCAGCACCGTCTCGATCGTGTCGCCCTCGCGCGCCTCGGCCAGCCCGATGCTGACCGACATGCGCAGCCCCGGCGCCACCGATTCCCAGTCGAAGCCTGACACCGCGGCGCGGATGCGCTCGCAGATCGGCCGCGCCTCTTCCTCGCTCGTGTGGCCGAACAGGATGACGAACTCGTCGCCGGCCCAGCGCGCCGGCAGGTCGTGCTCGCGCACCTGCGACGCCATGATCGCCGCCACCGTCTTCAGCACCCGGTCGCCGACGCTGTGCGTGAAGCGGTCGTTGACCGACTTGAACTTGTCGACGTCCACCATCGCCACCGCCAGCGGGCTGTGCTGCGCCTGCAGGCCCTGCAGCCGCTCGGCCAGCTGCTGCTCGACGTGGCGCCGGTTCGCGAGGCCGGTCAGCGCGTCTTCCAGCGACCAGCGCTCGAACTGCTTCGATGCCACCAGCGCCTGCTGCAGGTGGCGCTCGCTCTGGCGCGCGCCCAGCTGCCACGACACCAGCGACTCGCGGCTGCTCATGCCCTCGGCCACCACGCGGCGCTCGCGGCGGCGCAGCGCGCGGTGCTCGTGCTGCGCCTGCTCGTGCTTGCCCTGCAGCTCGAACACCTGCGCCAGCACCAGGTGCGCCTGGCAGGCCAGCTGCTCGTGCTCGACGGCCAGCGCCATCTCGCGCATCTCGATCAGCTCCCGCTCGGCCGTGTCCCAGTCGTGCTGCGCCCAGGCCAGCTCGGCGGCACACCAGCGCACGAACGAATCCAGCCAGGTCATCACGCCGGTCAACGAGCGCGCCGCGGCGTCGATCGACGGCTTCGCGAGCTCGAAATCCCCCTGCCAGGTCGCCAGCAACCCGGTCGACGCATGCGAGATCGTCCGGGCCATGGACTGCAAGCCGGGCAGCACCGCGAGGCCGTTGCCGTCGCGCTCGAGCGCATGGCATTCGGCCAGCAGCGCCTCCATGCGCGCGAGGCTCTTGATGCGGCCGGTCTGGTAGCGCTCGTCGAGCAGCCGCGAGGCCTCGATCCACACCTGGTTGAGCCGCGGCTGGTAGATGCTGACCGGCGGCACGCAGCGCTGCGCGGCCTCGACGGCGCGCTCCAGCGAGGCATCGCCCCGGTCGTGGTCGCCGCTCCATGAATACGCGAGGCCCAGGCAGTTGTGCGCGAGCACGGTCTGCGCCTGCGGCGGCAGCTTCTCGCACAGGCGCACGCACAGCAGCGCGGCCTCCACCGCCTCGTCGTTGCGGCCGAGCAGCATGCACACGTGGGTGAGGGTGGTCAGCGCGTTGGCCTCGCCCTGCACGTCGCCCAGCTGCTCGAACAGCTGGGCGGCGCGGCGGCTGGTCTCGGCGGCTCGGCGCAGGCGCGACGTGACACGGTCGCAGTGGGCCAGGCAGGACAGCGCGCGCGCCTCGACGTGGAGATCGACGCCCTGCGCGTTCTTGAGCACCGATTGGACGATGTCGCGCGCCGCCTGCACGTGGCCGTCGTCGAGCGCGGCCCAGGCGGCTGCCAGCGCCTCGTCGGGCGAGGGCCGGGCCGGGGATCGGCGTCGCGGTGAAGCCCCGGAATCCCGGGGCGGTGCAGATCTCATGCGCTGGCTCGAAGGGTTGTGCCCCGTGGTTGTGCCGGGTGAGTGCGACGCCGATCCTAGCGGAAACTGGCCCGCATTCAATGTGCGAACTTTGGCGAATGCGCGCCTTGCATCCTGCGGATCGATGGCCTACGCTGCCGCGACCTCACTGCGCAGCCCTCCTGCATGCCGCACATCATCACCCGCAAGCACCGCCGCGACCAGGCCTTGTTCCAGCACTGGGATGCGCTCGACGACGCCCTGTTCGAGAAGCTGCCGAAAGACCGGCTGAAGGCGGCGCAGGCCGGGCTGCAGGGCCACATCGTGCTGCCCGGCAGTGCCGACTACGACGCCGACCGCCAGCTCTTCAACCCGGTCTTCAACGCCTTCCCGATCGCCATCGTCTACTGCGCCGTCGAGAGCGACGTCGCGATCGCGCTGGCGCTGGCGCAGGACGTGATCCTGCCCTTCACGGTGCGCTCCGGGGGCCACTGCACGGCCGGCTTCTCGGCCGGCTACGGCGTGCTGATCGACGTCAGCGCGCTGAACGACGTGACGATCGACACCACCGGCCAGACCGCGACGGTCGGCACCGGCTGCCCGTTCAGCAAGCTCGACCTTGCGCTCGACCAGGCCGGCCTGCACGTGCCGGGCGGCGAGTGCCAGGACGTGTGCGTCGGCGGTTACCTGCAGGGCGGCGGCTACGGCTTCACGTCGGTCACCTTCGGCATGAGCTGCGACAACGTGCTCGACATGCGGGTGATGCTGGCCGACGGCCGCGTCGTCACCGCCAGTCCCAGCGCCAACACCGACCTGTGGTGGGCGATGCGCGGCGGCACCGGCGGCAACTTCGGCGTGCTGCTGACGGTGCGCTACCAGCTGCGCCCGCTGGGCCAGGTGTTCGGCTGGGCGCTGATCTGGCCGCTGCAGACCGAGACCGATTTCGAGAACGCGACCGGCGCGCTGATGGCGCTGCAGTCGAGCTACATGCTGGCCAGCCTGCCGCAGGCGCTGAACATCCAGGTGTCGCTGTGCTACCAGCCGGGCACGCAGGGCGGCCTGCCGCCGACGGCGCCGCAGTACCCGTACCTGATGGTGCGCGGCCTCTACGTCGGCACGCAGGCGGCCGGGCAGGCGGCGATCCAGCCGCTGTGCGACCTGCCGGGCGCGATCACGCAGTGGACGCAGATGGACAGCTACTACAACCTCAACAAGGCGCTGCTCAACGTGCCCTACGGCATGCCCTGCCTGCCGCCGGACAGCCCGATGCCGTACGAGGACAAGGCCTCGCGCTATGTCACGCGGCAGCTCGCGGCCGGCGAATGGCGCGGCCTGCTCGATTACTTCGTCACCGCGCCCAACACGCTGACCTACTTCTACATGGAGTTCTACGGCGGCGCGATCAATGCGCAGGCGCCGCAGCTGAATGCCTTCGTGCACCGCGCGTCGGCCTTCAACGCGGTGCTCGACGTGTTCTGGTTCGACGAGGCGCATCGCGCGGCATCGCAGGATTTCCTGCTCGGCTGGATGGACCTGATGGCGCCGACGTGGAACGGCGAGATCTACCAGAACTACCCGCGGCTGGACGAGCCGAACTATGCGGCGGCGTACTGGGCGGATGCGCAGGCGGGGCTGTATGCGGTGAAGACCAAGTACGACCCGGCGCATGCCTTCCGCTTTGCGCAGGAGGTGAAGCCGCTGATGCCGTCGGGCGGCGGCGTCGGGCCGGTGATCGTGCTGCCGCCGTGGCTGCAGCAGTGGATCGACCAGCCGATCGTGTACGACGGGGCCTGGACCGCGGCCGAGGTGCTCGCCGCGACTCGGTAGACGGGGCCCCCGGATTGGCATCCGGGCTACGAATTCCCGTAGCCCGGATGGCAATCCGGGATCTGTGAGTCAAGAATACGAAAGCTCTGGGTACCAATCCGGCGCCCTTCCCCGCGGCGTCAAATCGAGCAGCGTCCAGATCGGCATGATGTCCGGCGCGCCCCGCGGATCTTGCCCCGGGTCCGCGCTCTGCGGCCCCATCTCGTCGCCGTAGAAGTGCACGATCTTCCCGCCGCGCCGCACGAAGACGTTGAAGCCCGCATTGTCGGCATCCGTCTCCGGGTCCTCATCCGCATCGTCGCGGTTGAAGGTGTTGCCGCCCGACGAGTAGACCGGCAGGTGGCGCCAGCCGCGCTCCTTCTTGAAGGCCACGAGCCGCTCGATCGGCGAGCGCGCGATGATCGCGATCGCCACCTGCTGCCGCAGGTCCGGGATCTCGCCGTCCAGCGCGCCCAGCATGCAGGTGCACATCGGGCACGATGCCGCCCGCTTCGGCCCGTACATCCAGTTGTAGGTGATCAGCGTGTCGTGCGGGCCGAACAGCTGCGACAGCGTCACCGGCCCGGCCTCGCCGACGAACGCGTAGTCGCGCGGCACCTCGCCGCCCGGCGGCAGCGCGCGCCGCTGCGCCGCCACGCGCTCGATGTGCCGGCGCAGCTCGATCTCCTCGGCCAGCAGCGCATTGCGCGCCCGGCGGTAGTCGGCGCTCTCGTTCGGGAAACGCCGCTTCGATTGCGCCAGTTCTTGCGCGGGCTTCAAGGCGTGAGGTTCCGTCATCCGTGCCTCCATGCGTGGTGGATCGATGGGTCCGCAATTTTGGGATAGCTTGCAAGACCCTGTCTCGACAATAATCGCCGGCTCTGTGGGCCGACCGGGGGATGCGACATCGACGCGAATCTGTTGAACGAACTGCGGATCGATCACCGCGAACGTGAAGACGAAGGAGGTGGCGTGCCCCGCTGGGTGTGGATCCTGCTCGGTACGCTGATCGTGCTGGCCCTGCTGGGCGGCGCCGCCTGGTGGTTCCTCGGCGGCCGGCCGCTCGCGGTGAAGACCGTGGCCGCCACCGCCCCGAGCGCCGGCGGTGCGGGTGGCGGCGCCATCCTGCAGGCCACCGGCTACATCACCGCTCGCCGCCAGGCCACCGTCTCCACCCAACTGACGGGCACGCTCACCGAGGTGCTGATCGAAGAGGGCGACCGCGTCGAGAAGGGCCAGGTGCTCGCACGCCTCGAAGACGGCGCGGTGCGCGCAACGCTCAACGTCGCGCGCGCCAACCTGCTGTCGACCCAGGCCCAGGTGGCGCAGGCCCAGGCGCAGGTGGCCCAGGCCACGGCCGACGCGCGGCGCCAGGACGAGCTGTCCGCCAGCGGCATGACGACGAAGCAGGCCGCCGAACAGTCCCGCACCGCGCTCGCCAGCGCCACCGCACAGCTTGAAGCGCGCAGGCGTGAAACCGATGCCGCCCGAGCCCAGGTGGCGCAGGCCCAGGTCAACTACGACTACACCACGGTGCGTGCGCCGTTCGCCGGCGTCATCACCGTCAAGGCGGCGCAGGTGGGCGAGATCGTCTCGCCGCTGTCGGCCGGCGGCGGCTTCACGCGCACCGGCGTCGGCACCATCGTCGACATGAACTCGCTGGAGGTCGATGTCGACGTCAGCGAGGCCTACATCGGCCAGGTCAAGCCCGGCATGCCGGTCGAGGCGGTGCTCGACGCCTACCCCGACTGGCGCGTGCCGGCGCACGTGATCGCGATCGTGCCGTCGGCCGACCGCGGCAAGGCGACGGTCAAGGTGCGGGTCGGCTTCGAGCAGCGCGATGCGCGCATGGTGCCCGACATGGGCGTGCGCGTGTCCTTCCTCAACCCCAAGCCGGCGGCGGCCGCGGCCAGCGCGCCGGTGGTGCTGCCCAAGGGCGTGCTGGTGCCGCCGCAGGCGCTCGCGCAGCGCGACGGCGGCACGGTGGTGTTCGTCGTCGCCGACGGCCGCGCGCAGCAGCGCAGCGTCAAGCCGGCCGCACAAGACGTCGGCGGCCAGAAGCTGCTGCCCGGTGCGGTGAAGGCGGGCGAGCGCGTCGTCCTGTCGCCTCCTGACACGCTGCGCGACGGCGCCGCCGTGCGGGCCGACGAGCCCGACTGACGGATCCAACTGACAACAACCGACAGAAAACTCACAGGAGAAGCAATGGCCAAGCTGATCGAGATCCGCGACCTGTCCAAGGTGTACGAGCGCGGCCGCCAGAAGGTCGAGGTGCTGCACCACATCGACCTCGACGTGGACCAGGGTGATTTCGTCGCGCTGATGGGCCCGTCGGGCTCGGGCAAGACCACGCTGCTGAACCTGATCGGCGGGCTCGATGCGCCCACCGGCGGCAGCATCAGCGTCGGCGGCCAGCGCATCGACGAGTTGAAAGCGGCGGCGCTCGCGAAGTGGCGCGCCTCGCGCGTCGGCTTCGTGTTCCAGTTCTACAACCTGATGCCGATGCTGTCGGCGCAGCGCAACGTCGAGCTGCCGCTGCTGCTGACAAAGCTGTCGGGCGCCGAGCGCAAGAAGCGCGCGGCCATCGCGCTGCAGCTGGTGGGCCTGGCCGACCGCGCCTCGCACAAACCCACCGAGCTGTCCGGCGGCCAGCAGCAGCGCGTGTCGATCGCGCGCGCCATCGTCTCCGACCCGACCCTGCTGGTCTGCGACGAACCCACCGGCGACCTCGACCGCCAGTCGGCCGAGGACGTGCTGGGCCTGCTGCGCGTGCTGAACCGCGACCACGGCAAGACCATCGTGATGGTGACCCACGACCCGAAGGCCGCCGAGTACGCGCACCGCACCCACCACCTCGACAAGGGCAGCCTGGTGGGACAGGCCGAGCTGGCGGCATGAAGTACCTCCACCTCATCTGGGCCTCGCTGTTCCGGCGCAAGACGCGCACGGTGCTGACGCTGGTGTCCATCATCGCGGCCTTCCTGTTGTTCGGGCTGCTCGACGCGGTGCGCAGCTCGTTCTCGCAGGCCGGGCAGAGCGCCAACGGCGCGGCACGGCTGCAGACCGGCTCGAAGCTGTCGTTCATCCAGACGCTGCCGCTGTCGCTCACGCAGCAGATCGAGCGCGTCGACGGCGTGAAGGCGGTGGCCTATGCCAACTGGTTCGGCGGCGCCTATCAAGACCCGCACAACCAGGTCTTCAGCTTCGCGGTGTCGCCCAACTACCTCGACCTGTTCCCCGAGATCGCGGTGGGCGACGACCAGCGCAAGGCCTTCGCGAGCACCCGCACCGGCGCGCTGGTGGGCGAGAAGCTGGCGCAGCGCTTCGGTTGGAAGGTGGGCGACCGCATTCCGCTGCAATCGAACATCTTCCCAGACCGCTCGGGCAGCAAGAACTGGCAGTTCGACGTCGTCGGCATCCTGCGCGCCAGCGACAAGAAGACCGGCGGCTGGTTCGACCAGATGTTCCTGCTGAACTGGAAGTACTTCGACGACACGACGCCGTACAACCAGGGCGCGGCCGGCTGGTACGTGACGCGCGTGACCGACGTCAACCAGGCCGATCGCGTGGCCAAGGCCATCGACGCGCTGTCGGCCAACTCCGACCACGAGACGCGCACGCAGACCGAACAGGCGGCCAGCGCAGCGTGGATGAAGCAGATCGCCGACATCGGGCTGATCGTCGGCTCGATCATGGGCGCGGTGTTCTTCACGCTGCTGCTGCTGTCGGGCAACACGATGATGCAGGCGGTGCGCGAGCGCACCAGCGAGATCGCGGTGCTCAAGACCATCGGCTTCTCCAGCCGCAGCGTGCTGGCGATGGTGCTGGCCGAATCGGTGCTGCTGCTGGTGCTGGGTGGCCTGGCCGGGCTGGGCCTGGCGACGGTGATCATCCCGGTGGTCAGCGCCGGCAGCGGCGGCATGCTGAACCTGCCGTCGGTCGGGGCCGGCAGCTGGACGCTCGGCCTCGCGCTGATGGCCGGCATCGGCATCGTGGTGGGTGCGTTGCCGGCCTGGAACGCGATGCGCCTGAACATCGTCGACGCCCTCGCGGGCCGCTGAACGGGAGATGCGTGTGACCTGGTTGATCAATGTGGGACTGGTCGTGCTGCTGGCCGTCGTGCTGGCGGCGTGGGTGATGCTGCCGTGGCCGGGCGCGCTGGCGCTGGCCGTGTTGCTGGCCGCGTGGCTGCTGCTGACGCGGCGCGGGCGGCAGACGCTGTCGGTGGCCAACGTCGGCATCAGCACGCTGTCGCAGCGGCTCGGGTCGTCGGGCGTGATCGTGGTCGGCATCGCCGGCGTGGTGGGCGTGCTGGTGTCGCTGCTGTCGATGGCCGAAGGCTATGCCGAGACGCTGCGCAAGACCGGCGGCACCGACTCGGTGATCGTGATGCGCGGCGGCTCGGCGTCCGAGGTGTCGTCGGTGCTGGCGCGCGACAGCATCGCGCTGATCCAGCAGGCCGACGGCATCGCGCGCAACGACAAGGGCGAGCCGCTCGCGTCCGAAGAGCTGGTGGTGGCCGCCAACCTGCCGGTCAAGGGCGGTGCCGCCGACGAAACCGGCAGCGTGCAGCTGCGCGGCATCGGCGAGCGCGGCTGGGCGGTGCGGCCGCAGGCGAAGATCATCGCCGGCAAGAGCTTCGGCCCGGGCCTGCGCGAGCTGGTGGTGGGGCAGGGCGCGGCGCGCCAGTTTGCCGGGCTGGTGCCGGGCGGCACGGTGCGCCTGGGCGCGCAGACCTGGACGGTGGCCGGCGTGTTCGCGACCGGCGATGCGCTCGAATCCGAGATCTGGGCCGACGGCACCGTCGTCTCCGACACCTACCGCCGCGGCGGCAGCCGCACCTCGGTGACCGCGCGGCTGGCCGATCCGCAGGCCTTCAAGACGCTGAAGGCCGCGCTCGAAGCCAACCCGCAGCTGCAGGTGGACGTGACGACGACGCTGGACTACTTCAGCAAGCAGTCCGAGGGCGTGACCAAGGTGCTGCGCATCATCGGCATCACGGTCGGCTCGATCATGGCGATCGGTGCGATGTTCGGCGCGCTGAACACCATGTTCGCCGCGGTGGCGGCGCGCGCGCGCGAGATCGCGACGCTGCGCGCGATCGGCTTCTCCGGCTTGCCGGTGGTGGTGGCGGTGATGCTGGAGACCATGCTGCTGGCGCTGGCCGGCGGCGTGATCGGCGGGCTGCTGGCGTGGGCGATCTTCGACGGCTATGGCGCCTCGACGATGGCCGCCGGCTCGGTCGGCAAGCTCAGCTTCGCGCTGCGCGTGTCGCCCGACCTGCTGTGGACGGGGCTCAAGTGGGCGCTGGCGATCGGCTTCATCGGCGGGCTGTTCCCGGCGGTGCGGGCGGCGCGGCTGCCGGTGACGACGGCATTGCGGGAGTTGTGACATGAGCACCTTGGGAGGAATCGAGTTCACGCTGGATCGCATCCTGCGATCGGTACGCCAGTTGCGCCTCGACGCGATGGCCGAAGGCAAGGCGGCCAAGATGACCGAGCCCAAGGGGCAGATGGTCATCGAGCAGTTGCAGGCCGACGGCAAGCGGGTGGCCCTGGCGCTGCGCGACCTGACGAGCCGGCAGAACCTGTACCGGTTGCGCGAGGCGAAGATCCACTCGGTGCCCGGGCACGCGCGGTACGCCGAAGGCCAGTCCATCGGCAACACGAAGCGGGAGGTGGAGCGATTGCTCGACGTGGCCACGCGGCTGAAGGCCGAAATCCAGGGCTTGTCCGGCGACGTGACCCGGCCGACCACGGCGGATCTCATCGAGGGCATGCAGGACGTGCTCGGTGAGCTCGGAAAACAGATCGACCGCGCGCAGCTGGAGGCCGTGGCGCAGCAGGCTTCCGGCGGACCGGGATACCGCGCCCAGGGGCAGCTGCCCTCGGCGATCGGTGCAGCCGACCTGCTGACCCAGATATGGCTGCTGCTCAGCTGCGCCGTCGCGCTGACGCGCGGCAAGCGGCAAGCGGCCCAGGGGCGGCGCGTGATGGCGGTCGACGGGGCGGCCTTCACGCCCTGGGCCTCGCTGGCCGGCGGGCTCGCGATCGGCCTGGCCGCGGCGCTGTACCTGCTGGCCAACGGGCGCATCGCCGGCATCGCGGGCATCGTCGCCGCAGTGCTGCGTGCGCTCCCGTCGCGCGAGCGGCTGGTGCGGCAGCGCACGCCGCTGGCCTTCGTCGCCGGCCTGTTGCTCGCGCCGTGGGTGTGGCGCGTGTTCGCGCCGTGGCCTGCCTTGTCGGTGGACGTCGGGCCGGGGGCGCTGGTCGTCGCCGGCCTGCTGGTCGGCATCGGCGTGCGCATGGGCAACGGCTGCACCAGCGGGCACGGCGTGTGCGGGTTGAGCCGGCTGTCGCGGCGCTCGCTGGTCAATGTGCTGGCCTTCATGGGCGCGGGCTTCGCGACCGTGTTCGTGCTGCGCCACCTGGGTTGAACGATGGGCACCGTGACGGCACTGCTGGGCGGCCTGGTCTTCGGCCTCGGCCTGATCGCCGGCGGCATGGCCAACCCCGCCAAGGTCAAGGCCTTCCTCGACCTGGCCGGCGCGTGGGACCCGAGCCTGGCGCTGGTGATGGGCGGGGCCATCGCCGTCGCGCTGCCGGCCTTCGCGCTCGCGCGGCGGCGCCGTGTCGCATGGTCGGGCGAGCCGATGGACATCCCCACGGCCACGCACATCGACGCACGGCTGGTCGGTGGTGGCATCCTGTTCGGCATCGGGTGGGGCGTGGGCGGCTTCTGCCCGGGGCCGGCGCTGGTGGCGCTGGCGACGGGTTGGTGGCCCGCCGCGGTGTTCACCGTGGCGATGCTGGCCGGCATGCTCGTCCACGACCGCTTCATCGCCCGCTGAGGAGCTGCCATGCTGGTGTTCCGGCAACTGTTCGATGCCGCGTCATCGACCTACACCTACCTGCTCGGCGATGCCGGCGAGGCGGTGCTGATCGACCCGGTGTTCGAGAACGCCCGCCGCGATGCGGCGTTGCTGCGCGAACTGGGGCTGCGCCTGGTCGCGACGCTGGACACCCACGTGCATGCCGACCACGTCACCGGCGCCTGGCTGCTCAAGCAGCGCTGCGGCAGCCGCATCCTGCTGGGCGACGCCTGCGGCGCGGCCAACGCCGACCGGCTGCTGGCGCACGGCGACCGCGTGGCCTTCGGCGCGCGCCACCTCGAGGTCCGCGCGACGCCGGGCCACACCAGCGGTTGCCTGACCTACGTGCTCGACGACCGGCGCATGGCCTTCACCGGCGACAGCCTGCTGATCCGCGGCTGCGGCCGCACCGATTTCCAGCAGGGCAGCGCGCGGCGGCTGTTCGATTCGGTACAGCAGCAGATCCTGACACTGCCGCCCGAGTGCCTGCTGTACCCGGCGCACGACTACCGCGGGCTGACGGTGACCAGCGTCGCGGAGGAGAAGCGCTTCAACCCGCGCCTGGGGGGCGACGTCGACGTGGCGGATTTCGAAGGCCACATGAACCACCTGGGCCTGCCGCACCCGAAGCTGATGGCGGTGGCGGTGCCGGCCAACCTGCGCTGCGGAGAGCCCGAGGGATCGGCCGCGCAGCCCGAGGAGCCGGGCTGGGCGCCGTTGGATTTCACCTTCGGCGGGTTGTGGGAGATCCAGCCCGCCGCGCTGGCCGAACGGCTGCCGTCGGCCACGCTGCAACTGCTGGACGTGCGCGAGCCGCAGGAGTTCGACGATGTGCTGGGCCACTTGGCGGGGGCGCGGCTGCTGCCCTTGTCGGCGCTGGCCGCGCGCAGCGGCGAGATCGACCGCGACCGGCCGGTGGTCGCGATCTGCCGTTCCGGCGTGCGCTCGGCGCAGGCGGTGGCCTTGCTGCAGAAGAGCGGCTTCACGCAGCTGGCCAACCTGGCGGGCGGCATGCTGCGCTGGCGCGCCGAGTCATTGCCGGTGGAAGGCGGCGGGGACTAGGTCGCGAATCCCGGATTGGCATCCGGGCTACGCCAGTGATGTCAGCCAGTCGCAGCGCAGCCGCGCGTGGCGGTGCAGCCAGCGCCGCAGCGCGACATAGCCGCCCGGCACGAAGAACAGCAGCACGCAGGCGCCGATCGCCAGCGGCAGGCGCAGGATCAGCGACGCCGGCAGGCCCATCCAGCCGATCACCCACAGCGTCAGCACGGCATCCCACACGTGGTATTCGACCGGGCGCAGCGGGCGGTGGCTGACGTGCCACTGCTTGACGGCGTGCAACTGGTCGAGCGTCATGCCCGCATCCTCCTCCGGACGAGTTGTTCGACTTTAGTCAGTCTGCGCGCGGCTGTCGCCTGCCGCCCGACGAACGGCGGATCGCCGCCACCAGCGCGCCCAGGCCGCCCAGCATCAGCAGCGCGGTCGCCGGTTCGGGCACCGCGCTGACCGTGATGCCGGTGACGTTGGCGACCATCAGGTTGCCGAGTTCGGGCGCGGCGACCGAGAACGTGCCGCTGCCCCAGCCGCCGCGCAGCCAGTCGGCCGTCGGGATGGCGGTGCCGGCGAACGAGGTGTCCGGGCCGAGCAGGGTCAGCAGCGTGTCGGCATTCGGCCGCGAGGCGTTGAAGACCACCGCGTCGGCCGGGTACAGCGCCGGATACCGTTGCGATCCGTTGTCGTACACGTCGAACACCGAGAAGTGCATCGGCGCGGTCCAGCCCGGCTGGCTGAAGCCGTAGTCGTAGCCGCTGATCAGGTATCCGGTGTAGTGGGCACCTTCTACCGGGTCGGTGTAGATGTTGCTGTACAGCGCAGGGTCGGTGTCGAAGACCCAGCTGCCGCGGACGGTGCTGCCCAGCGGCGCCACGTCGCCGACCGAGGTGGTGACTGTGCCGGTGAAATCGAGCCGGATGAACTCGGCCCGGGCCGCCAGCGGCAGCAGCAGGGCCGGCACGACAAGAAGGGACAGCAGCTTCATGGACGTCTCCCCGGTCGATCGCGCGGGACGCGCGCGATCGACCAAGCGAGAAGCGGGCCAGTGAGGCCGCTGGCGGGTCAGTAGGCCGCGGTGAAGCGCTGGCGGATGTGCTTCGGCGTCTCGATCTCGTCGACGATGGCAACGGCGAGGTCGGCCACCGAGATGCCGGCGGGCTTGTCGCCGTCCATCAGCAGGTCATCGGCACCGAGGCGGAACTTGCCGGTGCGCGGACCGGGGGCCAGCAGCGCGGCGGGCGACACGAAGGTCCAGTCCAGCGTGGTCTCCAGGCGGATCTGGTTCAGCGCGTCGCGTGCGGCCAGCGCACCCTGCTTGTACTCGGCCGGGAAGTGCGGCGTGTCGACGCCCTGCACGCCGGGGGCGACGAACAGGCTGCCGGCACCGCCGACCACCAGCACGCGCTTCACGCCGGAACGCTTGACGCCGTCGAGGATGGCGCGGGTGCCCTGCAGGAACACGTCGTAGATGCGCGGCTCGCTCCAGCCCGGGTTGTAGGCGTCGACGACCGCGTCATGGCCTTCGACGGCGCGGGCCACCTGGGCGGCATCCAGCGCATCGGCCTGCACGACGGTCAGGCCGGGCTGGGCGGCCAGCTTGGCCGGCGTGCGGGCCAGCGCCGTCACCTGGTGGCCGCGCGACAGCAGCTCTTTCAAGACCTCGGAACCGACGAAGCCGGTGGCACCGATCAGGGCGACTTTCATGGCAAATCCTTGGGGGTTGTGAATGCGGTGATGGTGCAGGCTTCACAATGGATGCGCCAGTCGCTGGTTTCGAACAACATTCTTTAGCTGGGCTTCACGATGGATGATTTGCGCCGGATGGCCTTGTTTGCCGAGGTGGTGCGCCACGGCTCGATGAGCGGCGCGGCGCGCGCCCAGGGCATGAGCACCTCGGCCGTCAGCCAGCAGATGCGGGTGCTGGAGCAGGGCAGCGGGGTGACGCTGTTGCACCGTTCGACGCGCAAGCTGACGCTGACCGATGCCGGTGCGCGCTTTGCCGAGCACTGCCAGGCGATGGTGGACGCGGCGGAGCAGGCGCGGCGGCAGCTGACGCTGGCGCATGACGCGCCGGTCGGGGAGCTGCGCCTGTCGGCACCGGTGGGGTTTGCACGCTACGTGGCGCCGGCCTTGGCGCCGCTGCTGGCCGACCATCCTGCGCTGACGCTGCGCCTGCTGGTGGACGATGCGCTGATCGACCTGATCGATGCGCGCATCGACCTGGCCTTGCGCGCCGGGCGCATGCCCGATTCGACGCATGTTGCGCGGCGGCTGTGCAGCTTCGCGTGGATCCTGTGCGCGGCGCCGGCCTACCTGCACCGCCACGGTACGCCGCAGACGCCGAAAGACTTGCTCGCGCACCAATGGATCGTGCTGTCGCGCGACGGCACGGCGCTGTCGTTCGAGATGCGGCGTGGAGAGCATGAGCATGAATCGCTGCGGCTGGAGGCGCGCATTACCAGCAACAACCAGCTGAGCCTGCAGCAGATGTGCCTGGCCGGGTTGGGACTCGCGCTGCTGACGCGGGCGGATGTGGACGATGACTTGCGCTCGGGGCGGCTGCTGCAACTGATGCCCGATTGGCAGGTGCCGGGGATTCCGGTGTGGGCCGTGACGCCGCAGCGTGACAACCAGCCGGCGAAGGTGCGGCATGCATTGGGGGCGTTGCAGCAGTTCCTTGCCGCGGTGCCGGGAGCGTCTGCCTGACGCGGGCAGTTTCGCAGCCCGGACGCCAATCCGGGATGGGCCGACGAACCCGGATTGGCATCCGGGCTACAAGAGGATCGTTCGGTCCACCTGCCGGATGTCGGTACGGCCGCAGAAGGCCATCGTCGTGTCGAGCTCCTTCGCGATGATCTGCAGCGCCTTCGTGACACCGGCCTCGCCCATCGCTCCCAGCCCGTAGATGAACGAGCGCCCGATCATCGTGCCCTTGGCACCCAGCGCGATGGCCTTCAGCACGTCCTGGCCCGAGCGGATGCCGCCGTCCAGCCACACTTCGATGCGCGAACCGGCCGCCTCGACCATCGCCGGCAGCGCCTCGATCGACGACGGCGCGCCATCCAGCTGCCGCCCGCCATGGTTCGACACGATCAGCGCATCGGCGCCGCTGTCGGCCGCGAGCCGGGCGTCTTCCGCGTCCATGATGCCCTTCAGGATCAGCTTGCCGCCCCAGCGCTTCTTGATCCACTCGACGTCCGCCCAGCTCAGCTTCGGGTCGAACTGGTCGGCTGTCCACGAACCGAGCGACGACATGTCGGCCACGCCCTTCACGTGCCCGACGATGTTGCCGAAGGTACGGCGCTTCGTGCCCAGCATCGCCGTGCACCACCGCGGCTTGGTCGCCAGGTTGACCAGGTTCGCGATCGTCGGCTTCGGCGGCGCCGACAGCCCGTTCTTCAGGTCCTTGTGCCGCTGGCCGAGGATCTGCAGGTCCAGCGTCAGCACCAGCGCACCGCACTTCGCGGCCTTGGCCCGGTCGATCAGCCGCTCGACGAAATCCCGGTCCTTCATCACGTAGAGCTGGAACCAGAACGGCGCCTGGGTGTTCGCGGCCACGTCCTCGATCGAGCTGATGCTCATCGTCGACAGCGTGAACGGCACGCCGAACTTCTCGGCCGCACGCGCCGCGAGGATCTCGCCGTCCGCATGCTGCATGCCGCACATGCCGATCGGCGCCAGCGCCACCGGCATCGCGACGTCGACGCCGATCATCTGCGTGCGCAGCGAGCGGCCTTCCATGTTCACCGCGACGCGCTGGCGCAGCTTGATCTTGCGGAAGTCGCTCTCGTTGGCGCGGTAGGTGCCCTCGGTGTACGAGCCCGAGTCGGCGTAGTCGTAGAACATGCGCGGAACGCGGCGCTTCGCGAGGACGCGCAGGTCTTCGATGCAGGTGATCACGGGCATGGGGTCTCCGGTGTTGTTCTCTGGCCGTCGCCGATGCTAGCCGGGAGTCTGCGACCCCATCCGGAAAGAATTTCAGGACCGACCCGAAAGCTGCGCCCGCGCTTCGACGAGCGCGGCGCTCGCGATCCCTTCGCAGGTGGCGCCCAGCCACTGCGCAAAGGCCGGGGCGGCGCCTTCGGACGCATGCGGCAGCAGCCGGTACTGCCGCGCCGGTGTCGTGGCCAACGCGAACAGCGGCCGCAGCGCACCGCTCGCGAGCCACGGCCGGGCCAGGCTGGGTCGCGCCAGCACGACGCCCTGGCCGCTGACGGCCGCCTCCAGCGTGAGGCCCAGGTCGACCAGCCTGGTGCCTTGCGTCGGCTCACCCCAGTCCAGCCCGGCGGCGCGGAACCACGGCGTCCACGGCTCGATCGGCGTGCGCAGCAAGGGCGCGTCGGCCAGGTCGGCCGGCGTGCGCAGCGGTGGCAGCCGCGCGATCAGCGCCGGAGCGGCCATCGCCATCACGACGTCGTGCATCAGCGGCGGGCCGTCGGCCGCGGCGTCGTCGAGATGGCGCACCTCGATGTCGGCCTCGCTGCCCGCGACGTCGAGGAACGGGATCGACAGCACGACCTCCAGCTCGACCTGCGGGTGCGCCTCGGTGAACTGCTGCAGTTGCGGCACCAGCACCTGGCGTGCAAAGGTGGGCGGTGCGGTGATGCGCAGCCGCTGCACCTGCTGCGCGGCCCGCTGGTGCAGCGGCACCGCGGCCAGCAGCCCGAGCGCGGTCGACACCTGGGCCAGGTACTCCTTGCCGGCCGGCGTCAGCCCCAGCGCACGCGCCGAGCGCGTCAGCAGCGGCGTGCCCAGCAGGTCTTCCAGCGTCGCGATCCGCTTGCCGATCGCGCTCGCCGTCACGTGCAGTTCATCGGCCGCGCGCTCGAAGCTGCCCAGGCGAGCGGCGCATTCGAAGGCGCGCAGGCCGTCGATCGACGGGTAGCGGACAGCGGGCGAACTCATCCGGCCGATGATAGGCCGCAGCGTCTTCGGCTCAGGCGCCGCGGCGCTTGCGCGGCACGAAGTTCAGCTTGCCGGTCGCCTTCAAGGCCTCGGCCGTCACCTGCACCGTCTGCGCCGGCTGGTCCTGCAACTGGTCGGGGTGCCACAGCACCAGCTGGGCCGCGCCGTCCGGCACGCCGTCGATGCGCGCGACGCCGTTCTCGTCGGTCTTCGCGAACCACGGCGTGTCGGCCACGTAGACCTGCCCGCGCATCGACGAATGCAGGTGGCAGCCCAGGCCGATCGGCCCGGCCGCCTCGACCTTGACGTCGGCCGTCGAGCTGCCGCTCTTCTTGCCGCGCGGCGCGGCCGGCTTGTAGTCGTCGTACTCGCTGTTGCGGCTGGCCGGCGCCGGTGCCGCCGATTCCACCGCATCCAGCCGCAGCTCGAAGCTCTTCACCGCCGGCATGCTGCCCAGCGGTCCGCTCGGCACCGAGCGCACATGGTGGTCGTAGCCGTCGCGGTTCAGGAAGCGCAGCGTGCTGCCGGCCGGCACCACGGTCAGGAAGGGCACGAAGCGCAGGTTTTCCTGCGCGATCACCACCGGTGCGGCCGCCGGCTTCAGCAGCGGCTTGATGGCCGGCTCGATCAGCACGACGGTGTCGATGACCGGCTTGCCGTCGGCATCGGTGACGACAACCTGCACGCTGCCGGCGTGGGCGGCCCAGGCGAAGAGGGAGGTGGCGGCAACGGCCAGGGCACGCGGAAGGAATGAGTTCATGGTGGTGGGCGGGTGATGGATCAGGGGGTGTTGACGATGTCGCGGTGCATCGGGGCCAGCTTGGCGAGCAGGCGGTTCTGCACCGTGAACGGAATGCCTTGCGCGTCCATGCTCTGCTGCAGCACTTCGACCAGCGCGTTGAAGTTGTTCTTGTTGATGTCCATGCCGGAATGCGCGGTCTTCATGTCCGGGCCCTTCAGCCGGCACGGGCCGCCCGAGACCTGGCAGAACTGCGCGACCAGCTGCGCCTTGACGTGCGCCTGGTCGACGTCCTTGAAGAACGGGTTCATGCGCGGGTCGGCGAGCAGCCGCAGCATGAAGTCGTCCATCAGCTTGACGAGGCCGGGCTGGGCGCCGAGCTGCTGGTACAGCGCGTCGTCACTGGCCTGCGCATGGGCGCCGCCGGCGGCGAGTGCTGCGCCCAGCAGCAGCGTGCGGGCCAGGCAGGAGAGGGTGCGTGTCATGGGAAGTCTCCGAAGCCGCATCAGAAGGCGATCTGCGCCGACAGGTACGCGCCAGTCTGGCGCCGCGCGACGACGCCGGGCACGATCTTGCCGAGGTCGACATATGCCGCAGTGAGCGAGAAGTTCTTGCACGGCGCCCAGGCGACGAACAGGTCGGCCCAGTCGTCCTCGTCCAGCGCGCCGGCACCGAGCGCGGTGTTGTCGCGCAGGTTGTCGGGCTTGGACCGGTATTCGATGCCGGCGGCGACGGTCCTGCTGAACAGGTACGCCAGCGAGAACTCCGG
Organism: Rhizobacter sp. P2_D12; assembly: GCF_056404395.1. Classification (NCBI taxonomy): domain Bacteria; kingdom Pseudomonadati; phylum Pseudomonadota; class Betaproteobacteria; order Burkholderiales; family Sphaerotilaceae; genus Rhizobacter; species Rhizobacter sp. P2_D12. The sequence continues at coordinate 32,490 of NZ_JBFUEB010000030.1, forward strand.
CTGCAGCCGGTAGCCGTCGTGGCCGGTGGCGCCGAAGCCGAGCAGGCCGTTCTGGTTCGCCTTGGTGGAGCGCAGCGTCGCGTTGACCAGGATGCCCTGGGCCAGGAACAGCTTGGTCGCGCTGACGTAGACGTCGGTGCCGCTGTCCTTCGCGCCGAAGGCCGCCAGCACGTCGGCCAGCGGGCCGCTGTGCGCCTTCTTGTACTGCAGGCCGACGGCCAGCTGCGGCATCCAGGTGTCGCTGTCGAGCACCGCGTCGCCGGCCACCCGCAGCTTCAGGCCGACGATGTCCTGCTTCAGGCGCAGGTCGTTGAAGGCCGGGTTGCCCAGCGCGCCGGCCAGCGCGCCGCCGACCGGGCCGGTGTCGAAATCCTGGTGGGCCAGCGACAGCTCGATGCGGTCGCCCCACGCGATCGCGGCGCCGTAGTCGTTCAGGCCGTAGTCCCGGGTCTTCACGCGGGTGGCGAAGGCCGAACCGCCGAACTCGCCGGCGGTGCCGTAGCCGCCGGTCAGCGCCCAGGGCGTCAGGCCGCCGCCGGCCGCGCCGTCGATGCTGCTGACGCCTCCTGTCAGCAGCAGCTTGCCGCCGTGCGTGCTGCTCTGGGCAGCGGCCGGCCAGGCGGCGACCGCGAGCGGAAGGGCGCAGGCCAGCGCCAACCGGTGCAGGGGCATGGGGAGGTCTCCTTGTTTGTTGGCTTGCCGGCATCTACGGACCGGCTGGGTGCACGGATGCAGTCTGACGATCGAACCCGTGCGAATGGTCCGATGAACGTGCAGAGTTGGCAATCAAGGCCCTGCCGTGGCGTCAATCGGCCGGCGGCGCGGCGTCCAGCTGGTCGAACAGCGGCATCGGCGCGTACTGCAGCACCGGCTCGTGCACGGCCGGCGGGGCCTCGGCCGCCTGCGGCGCGACCAGCTCGCTCAGCGTCGCCAGGTTGCCGGCCCGCACGCCCAGCAGGCGCAGCCGGCGCGACAGGTCGACGCGCTTCAGGCACTCGCCGGCGGCGCGGCGGATCGTGCGGGCGTCCATCGTGTGGGCCGGCAGGGTCAGGTCGCGCGTGACGATCTTGAAATCGTCGAAGCGCAGCTTGATGCCGATGGTCTTGCCGGCGTAGCCCTTGCGCACCAGGTCGCCGGCCAGTTCGACGCACAGCTCGGTGAAGATCTCCGACAGGATGGGGCGGTCGCGCACCGCATGCAGGTCGCGGTCGAAGGTGGTCTCGCGGCTGATCGACTTGGGCTCGCTGAAGGTGACCACCGGCCGCTCGTCGCGGCCGTGCGCCGCCGCGTGCAGCCAGGCGCCGTAGCTCTTGCCGAAGTTGTCGACCAGCCAGCCCGGGTCGGCCGCCGCGAGCTCGCCGATGGTGTGGATGCCGAAGCCGGCCAGCTTCTCGCTCGCCTTCGGGCCGATGCCGTTGATCTTCTTGGCCGCCAGCGGCCAGATGCGTGCCGGGATCTCGCCCTGCGACAGCAGCGTCAGGCCGTTCGGCTTGTCGAGCTCGGAGCAGATCTTGGACAGCAGCTTGTTCGGCGTGATGCCGACCGAGCAGGTGAGCCCGGTGGACTCGAACACCGCGTCCTTCAGGGCCTGGCCGACCGTGGCGCCGGCGTCGTGCTGCGCGCCGGGCACGTCGGTCAGGTCGACGTAGATCTCGTCGACGCCGCGGTCCTCGACCAGCGGGGCGATCTCGCGCACCGCCGCCTTGAACAGGCGCGAGTAGCGGCGGTATTCGTCGAAGTCGACCGGCAGCAGGATCGCGTCGGGCGCCAGCACGGCGGCCTTCATCATGCCCATCGCCGAGAACACCCCCAGCGCCCGCGCTTCGTAGGTGGAGGTGGTGATCACGCCGCGCCCGGTGTAGTCGCGCAGCGCGGCATAGCGGCGCGTGCCGTCGGGCAGCAGCTGCGGCCGGCTGTCGCGCCCGCCACCGATCACGACCGGCTTGCCGCGCAGGTCGGGGTAGCGCAGCAGTTCGACGGACGCGTAGAAGGCGTCCATGTCGAGGTGGGCAATGAGGCGTTGGCGCATGATTGGCTGTACGTATCCACAGTATCGCCGCTCGCGCTATCCTGCGCCACCGAGCTTCCCCCACCATGCTGGATTTCCGCGCCCCTCCCATCGACGCCGCCCAGATGCGGCGTGCCGGCCGCGAGCTGCTGTCGCTCGCGCTGATGGACGCACGCAACCATTCGCTGCGCTGGCTGCAGGCGTTCGAGCAAGCGAAGCGCGTGCCGCCGGACAGCCTGCAGGCCGAGGACGACCCGCCGCTGTGGACGCTGGGCCACCTCGGCTGGTACCAGGAATACTGGGTCGGCCGCAACGTGCAGCGCCACCGCGGCGAGCAGTGTGACCCGAGCGCGCCGCGCCTGGCGTCGATCGAACCCGGCGCCGACGGCTGGTTCGACGGCTCGCTGGTGCCGCCGGCCACGCGCTGGGCGATGGCGCTGCCGGATGCGCAGGCCGTGCGCCACTACCTGGCCGAGACGCTGGAGACCACGCTCGAGCTGCTCGAGCACGCGCCCGACACCGACGCGGCCTTGTACTTCTTCCGCCTCGCGCTGTTCCACGAAGACGCGCACGCCGAAGGCCTGGCCGTGCTGTCGCAGCAGCTCGGCTTCGACACCGGGCTGTGGGATGCGCCGTCCAGCCTGCCGGCGCGCCCGGCACTGCTGTTCCCGGCCACGCGCTGGCGCATGGGCAGCGAGGGCGCCGGCTTCGCCTACGACAACGAGCGCCCGGCGCACGACGAGGCGCTGCCCGAGTTCGAGATCGACGCGCAGGCCGTCAGCTGGGCGCAGTACACCGAGTTCGTCGAGGACGGCGGCTACGACGAGCCGCGCTGGTGGAGCGTCGACGGCTGGGCCTGGGTGCAGGCCGGCGGCCGGCGCAGCCCGCGCCACGTCGACCAGATGCGCCAGGGCGTGCTGCAGCAGCGCTTCGGGCGCCTCACGCGCGTGCCCTTGTCGCAGGCCGCCCTGCACCTGAGCTGGTACGAGGCCGATGCCTGGTGCCGCTGGGCCGGCCGGCGGCTGCCCACCGAGCTGGAATGGGAGCACGCGGCGCGCACCGGGGCGTCGCGCGGTTTTCGATGGGGGCAGGTGTGGGAGTGGACGGCAGGGCGCTTCCGGCCCTACGACCACTTCGTGCCGGGGCCTGATCGCCGGCACTCGCTGCCGGGCTTCGACGAGCGCCACCGCGTGCTGCGCGGTGCATCGTTCGCGACGCGCGAGCGGATGCGGCATGCGTGCTATCGCGACTACGAGCTGCCGGGCTGCGACAGGCGGTTCACGGGATTCCGCAGTTGCGCTTCGTAGCCCGGATGCCCATCCGGGAATCGTGACACTGGAATCCCGGATTGGCACCCGGGTTACAAGGCGGCGAAGAAGGCGAGCGACGGCGCGAAGAAATACGCGCCGCCCTTCAGCGTCACGAAGCCCGCCATGCGCTGCTGCAGCGTCGGCGCCTGCGCATCGCCCCAGCCCGCGTGGTGGCTGTGCTTCACCGCGCCGCCCTGGCCGGCCAGCGGGTCGATGCCGGTGTGGCCCAGCACGAAACCCTCGTCGTTGGCCCAGTTCGCCTGCGAGAACTCGAACTGCTCGACGATGCTCGCCTGGCAGGCCATGAACAGCAGCCCCACGCCCTGCGACGGCGCATCGCTGAAGCGCATCTGCGCATCCTGCCGGCGCTCGCCATACGGCATGCTGCGCCGCGCCATCAGCCGAGCCCGCTCGGCCTGCGCCGGCAAGCCGAACTCGCGCGCGGTGTCGCCGCGCGGGTTGGTCTTGCGCACGTGGGCATGCAGGGGGCATTTCAGGCCCTGCGGATCGCCGGCGTAGTCGAAGTCGTTCGGCATCGGTGCGCGCAGGCCGTCATGGCCCTGCAGCGCCAGCGGCGTGCCGTCGGCGAAGCGGCCCACCAGCATCGCGCCGGCCAGCGCCGCGTCGGCCGCATGGCCGAGCTTCTTCAAGCCGCGCGCCAGCGCTGCCTCGGCCTGCTGGAACGCGGCCACGTTCTGCTCCAGCTTGCGGTACACGACGTAGCTGCCGTGCGCGACCGGGTCGTCCACCGCCGGATCGCGCACCAGCACCWGCGACAGCGCGAAGCGCGGCGACCAGTGGCCGCTGCCGCCGCCGCGCGCGGCATCGCGGGCCACGTCCTCCTCGATCATCAGCGGCTGGCTGCGCCCGCAGACGAAGCCGAAATGCTCGATGCCGGCGCCGTCGCGGTTGCGCCAGCAGCGGCCGCGCTCGGTGCCGAGCCGCTCGACGCCGTCGGGCAGGTCGGCTGCCAGCGCGGCCAGCGTCGCGTCCACCTGCACCGCGTCGCCGCCGACCTGCACCAGCGCATGCAGCGCGCCGCGGTACGCGGTGTCCCAGCCGGCAGGATCGGGGTCGCGCAGCATCGGCTGGCGGTCCTTCAGGCCTTCGACGAAGGCCGGGTCGGACGGGCACCGCGCGTGCGCGATGTCCAGCGCACGGTAGCCGGCGTGGGTGAGCAGGCAGCCCACGAAGGGCGGCGTCTGCAAGGCCATGCCCGCGGCACGCGCCAGCCGCACGCGGTCGGCATCGGCCAACTGCTCGTCGGCATGGCTCAGGTGGCGCCGCAGCGAATGCAGGAAGCGCCGCGCCGGCCCGGCCTGCGTGAAGCGCAGCAGCAGGTGCGCCGCATGCGGCCGGCCATGCCCCTTCAACAGGTTGCCCTGCAACTGGGCCAGCATGGCGCGTTCGGCGGCGGTGGTCGCCGCCAGCGTGAGGGTCTTGCTCAGGTCGACGCCCTGGGGGGCCATGGGAGGTCCTCGTGAGACACCCCGCAGAGCGTGCCCGCGACTCGCCGCAAAGACATCCCCAAGTTCGCGGAAAGCCAGCCCCCTAGGCGCTGTAGTCCACCGCCTGCTCGCCGCGGCAGAAGCCGTACAGCTGCAGGCCCGACTGGCGCGCGATGTCGATCGCGAGCGAGGTCGGCGCCGAGATCGCGGCCAGCGTGCCGATGCCCAGCCGCGCGCACTTGCGCACCAGCTCGTAGCTGGCGCGGCTGGACATGATCACGAAGCCCGGCTCGTCCAGCCGGCCGGCCAGCACGCGCCGGCCCAGCAGCTTGTCGAGCGCGTTGTGGCGGCCGACGTCCTCGGTCACGTCGACCAGCGTGCCGTCGGGCGCGGCCCAGCCGGCCGCATGGCAGGCGCCGGTCTCGGCGTTCAGCGCCTGGCGCGCGGGCAGCGCGGCGAAGGCGCGCAGCACGATGTCCGCGGGTACCGGCGGGCGGCCCTGGATGCGTTCGGTGGGGTGCAGGTCGAGCTGGGCCAGGCTGTCGATGCCGCACAGACCGCAGCCCGTGCGGCCCTCGAGCGACCGCTTGCGTTCCTTCAGCGCGGCGAAGGCGCGCGACGACACCTGCAGGTGCACCTCGCAGCCGCGGGCATGCGCCTGCACCTCGATGTCGCGGCATTCGTCGCGGCCGGTGATCAGCCCTTCGGACAGCGCGAAGCCGAGGCCGAGTGCTTCCAGGTCGGTCGGCGTGGCCATCATCACCGCATGCGACAGGCCGTTGAAGACCAGCGCCACCGGCGCCTCGACGGCGACCACGTCGCGCCGCTCGGTCACCTCGGCGCCGCGGTGGCGGCGCACCGACACCGCCTCGGTCGGCGGCAGGCTGTCGTCGGGTTGTTCGTGCGATGCGCTCATGACAGGAGCCGTCCTTGTTCGGTCGCGAAGGCCCGCCATTGTCCGCCTTCGTCGACTTTCAGGCGCACCCAGCCCGGGCCGCTGCGGCCGCCGACCAGCGCGTCGCTCATCAGCGTGTAGAGCCGGATCAGCACGCTGACCCGCACGCCCAGCCGCTTGGCCAGGCGCGCCAGCGAGACGCCGCGGCCCTCGGTGTCCAGCGACAGCAGTTCGTGCAGCGCGCAGTCTTCGAGCGGCGGGGGCTCCGGCAGGGGCTCAGGCAGGGACATTCTCGGGACGGGCCACGTCGCGCGCATGCGCCACCGGCGCGTCCTGCGGGCGCAGCGTCAGCACCACGGGGATCGACTTCGAGGTCGGCGTGCGCGAGCCGGTGGCAATGCTCTGCAGCGGCACCAGCGGGTTGGTCTCGGGGTAGTAGCTCGCGATGCAGCCGCGCGGGATGTCGTACTCGACCAGCAGGAATTTCTCGGCCGTGCGGCGCTCGTCCTGGCCGCTGTCGTCGCGGTAGAGGCTGGTGATGTCGACCCACTCGCCGGCCTTCATGCCGATGGCCTTCAGGTCGTCGCGGTGGATGAAGACCACGCGGCGGTGGCCCCAGACGCCGCGGTAGCGGTCGTCCATGCCGTAGATCGTGGTGTTGTACTGGTCGTGCGAACGCACCGTGGCCAGCGTCAGCACGATGGCATCGGTCTGCTTGCGGGCGCGGTGCACCGGCGTGTCGCGCGGCACCGCATGGGTGCTGAAATGCGCCTTCAGCGACGGCGTGTTCCAGACCCGCTCCGACGCGGTGTTGCGCAGCCGGAAGCCGCCCGGCTTGCGGATCTTCTCGTTGAAGCCGCGGAAGTCGTCGAACACCGCCTCGATCTTGTCGCGGATGCGGCTGTAGTCCTCGACCAGCCACAGCCACGGCGTCTTGCTGGCCGGCAGCGTGGCCGCGGCCAGGCGCGCGACGATCGCCGGCTCGGACAGCAGCTGCGGCGAGGCCGGCGCATTCATGCCGGTCGACAGGTGCACCATGCTCATCGAGTCTTCCACCGTCACGCCCTGCGGGCCGGCGGCCTGCACGTCGATCTCGGTGCGGCCCAGGCAGGGCAGCAGCAGTGCCTTCCTGCCGTGGATCACGTGGCTGCGGTTGAACTTGGTGGCCACGTGCACCGTCAGCTCGCACTGGCGCAGCGCTTTCCAGGTGGCGTGGGTGTCGGGCGTCGCGGCGGCGAAGTTGCCGCCCATCGCGAAGAACACCTTGCCGCGGCCATCGAGCATGGCCTCGATCGCGGCAACGACGTCGTGGCCGTCGTTGCGCGGCGGCTCGAAGCCGAACACGTCGCCGAGGCGGTCGAGGAAGGCCGGGGCCGGCTTCTCGTAGATGCCCATCGTGCGGTCGCCCTGCACGTTGCTGTGGCCGCGCACCGGGCAGGCGCCGGCGCCGGGGCGGCCCAGGTTGCCGCGCATCAGCAGCAGGTTGGTGATCATCTGCACGGTCGCCACCGAGTGGTGGTGCTGGGTGATGCCCATGCCCCAGCAGGCGATCACGCTGCCGGCGCCGGCATACAGCTCGGCGGCCTGGCGGATCTGCGCTTCGCCCAGGCCGCTTTCGGCCTCGATCGTCTCCCAGTCCTCGGCGCGCACGTCGGCCTCGAACGCGTCGAAGTCCAGCGTGTGTTCGGCGATGAAGGCGGTGTCGAGCACGCGCGGCTTGCCGTCGCGCCGGGCCTGGTCGTCGAGTTCGAACACGTGCTTGCACATGCCCTTGATGGCCGCCAGGTCGCCGCCGAGGCGCACCTGGAAGTAGTGGCTGCTGATCGGCGTCGAGCCGAACGTGGCCATCTCGATCTTGCTCTGCGGGTCGGCGAAGCGCTCCAGGCCGCGTTCGCGCAGCGGGTTGAAGCTGACGATCTTCGCGCCGCGCTTCGACGCCTCGCGCAGCTCGCCGAGCATGCGCGGGTGGTTGGTGCCGGGGTTCTGGCCGAAGATGAAGATGGCATCGGCACGCTCGAAGTCGTCGAGCGTCACCGTCCCCTTGCCCACGCCGATGGTCGGCTTCAGCCCCGAGCCGCTGGACTCGTGGCACATGTTGGAGCAGTCGGGGAAGTTGTTCGTGCCGTACTCGCGCACGAACAGCTGGTAGAGGAAGGCCGCCTCGTTGCTGGTGCGGCCGGAGGTGTAGAAGATCGCCTGGTCGGGGTCGGGCAGCGCGCGCAGCTCGCGCGCGACCAGTTCGAACGCCTGGTCCCAGGCGATTTCCTTGTAGCGGTCGGTGGCCGCGTCATACACCATCGGGTGCGTGATGCGGCCCAGGTCTTCCAGGAAGAAGTCGGACTGCTCGGCGAACCAGCTGACGGTGTGCGCACCCAGCACCTCGGGTGTCGCACGCCGGGACGTGGCCTCGGCGGCCACGGCCTTCACGCCGTTCTCGCAGAACTCGAAGGTCGAGGTGTGGTCGCGGTCGGGCCAGGCGCAGCCCGGACAGTCGAAACCGTCCGGCTGGTTGGCCGACAGCATGGTCATCGTGCCCTTGACGGCGATGCCGTGCTGCATCAACTGCTTGGCGACACTTTTCAGTGCCCCCCATCCTCCCGCCGGTCCCTTGTAGAACTCGATCTTCTGGTACGCCATCTCCCTGGAACCTCTTTCTTTAGGCGAAGAACTTGCCGACGTTGATCAGCGTCTTGTAGACGCCCCATGCAAGCGGAATGCCCACCGCAGCCCAGGCCAGCGCGACCACGAAGGTCGGCGTGGTGCCGCCGGCACCGGAGCCGCTGCCCACGTCGGCCGAGACCGAGCGCTCGTGCGCCAGGCGCTTTTCCGCGGCCAGCTCGTCATCGCTCATGAAGTGCTTGTCGGCGATCGGGCGGATCGACAGGTTGGCGATCAGGCCGATCACCAGCATGCCGACCAGGATGTACATCGTCTGGTTGTAGACCTGCTCGCGCGGAATGCCCAGGCTGAGCTGGTAGTCGCGCATGTAGTTGACGACCACCGGGCCGAGGATGCCGGCCGTGGCCCACGCCGTCAGCAGCCGGCCGTGGATGGCGCCCACCATCTGCGTGCCGAACAGGTCGGCCAGGTAGGCCGGCACCGTCGCGAAACCACCACCGTACATGCTCAGGATGATGCAGACCGCACCGACGAACAGCAGCTTGCTGCCGGCCGCGGCGCTGCCGGGCAGGCTGGCGTACAGGATGCCGCCGAGCACGAAGAAGACCACGTAGGTCATGCGCCGGCCGAGCTTGTCGGAGAAGCTGGCCCACACGAAGCGGCCGCCGATGTTGAACAGGCTCAGCAGCGCGGTGAAGCCGGCCGCGACGCCGGCGATGGCCGCCAGCTGCGCCTTGTCGAGCTCGCCGAATTTCTTGGCCACGCCGATCAGGCTGCCGCCGAAGACTTCCTGCAGCATCGGGCTGGCAATGCCGATCACGCCGATGCCGGCGCTGACGTTCATGCACAGCACCAGCCAGACGAGCCAGAACTGCGGGATGCCCCACACCTTCTTCACGTGCACGTGGCGCTGCGTGATCATCGCGTTGGCGGTCTGCGCGACCGGCGGCGTCCAGCCCGCGGGCTTCCAGCCGGTGGGCGGCACGCGGTAGCCGAAGGCGCCGCCCAGCATGAACACGAAGTACACGAGGGCCATCACGATGAAGGTCTGCATCACGCCGACGTCGGTCGGCGAGGCGAAGTTCTTCATCAGCTCGGCGGCCAGGGGCGAACCGATCATCGCGCCGCCGCCGAAGCCCATGATGGCCATGCCGGTGGCCATGCCGCGGCGGTCGGGGAACCACTTGATCAGCGTCGACACCGGCGAGATGTAGCCGAGGCCGAGCCCGATGCCGCCGATGATGCCGGAGCCGAGGATCATCAGCCAGAACTGGTGCAGGTGGATGCCCAGCGCCGACAGCAGCATGCCGCCGCACCAGCACAAGGCGCTGACGACACCGGCCTTGCGCGGGCCGGCGCGTTCGAGCCAGCCGCCCCACAGCGCGGCCGAGCAGCCCAGGAACACGAAGAACAAGGTGTACATCCACCCGAGCGTAGAGATCTTCCAGTCGCAGGTGGTGGTGAAGAGCTCGGCGAAGAAGCCGACTTCAGGGCCGCACTTGATGGCGTCCTTGATGCCCAGCGCCTTCGACAAGGGCAGCCAGAAGACCGAGAAGCCATAGGCCATCCCGATGCACAGGTGGATGGCCAGGGCGGCCGGTGGGACCAGCCAACGGTTGAAGCCAGGGCCCGCGATGGTGCGTTCCTTGTCCAGCAAACCAACGACGTTTGCTTGCGCGGATCCTTCCGAACCCGCCAGTGTTGAAGACATTCTTGCTCCCGGGATTGTGTGTGTGTGTGTCGATATTCAAGATCGGCCGATGGGCGCCGGACTTGATGCTGCTTCGCACGCAAGCCCCGGACTGTATGTAGGGGCTCGCGTGCCGGCAATATGATGCCGTCGACATAGGCCCGCCAACAAGCAAACGCAGTCATGGGCTTTCAAGGCAGAGGGCCGTAATTCGTGAACAAAGTCACCATCAAACCGCAGTGGTCGCTGACGCGAGAGGGCGGCGGCACGCTGATGCCGCGCCTGATCGACCTGCTGAGCCAGGTGCAGCAGCACGGCAGCCTGGCGAAGGCCTGCGAAGCGAGCGGGGTGTCGTACCGGCATGCGTGGCAGATGGTGCGGCAGGGACACGAGCTGTTCGGTGCGCCGTTGCTGCGCATGTCGCCGGGACGCAATTCGACATTGGCGCCGCTCGGCGAGAAGCTGGTGTGGGCCGACCGCCGCATCGCGGCGCGCGTGACGCCGCTGTTCGAATCGATCGCATCCGAGCTCGAGGCCGAGATCGCCGATGCGGTGGCCAGCCCACCGGCCTTGTTGCGGCTGCATGCGAGCCATGGCTTCTCGATCGAGATCCTGCAGCAGCAGCTGGCGGCCGACGGTTTGCGCTCGGAGTGGAAGTACAGCACCGTGATCGAGGCGGTGATGGCGCTGGCGAGCGGCCAGTGCGACGTGGCCGGCGTGCACGTGCCGCATGGCGAGTTCGAGGCCGCGGGTGTCGCGCACTACCGGCCATGGCTGAAGCCGCAGTCGCAGGTGCTGGTCGACATCAGCACGCGGCGCCAGGGCCTGATGGTGCCGGTGGGCAACCCGCTCGAGGTGCGCAGCATCGCGGACCTGGCCCGGCCGGGGCTGCGCTTCGTGAGCCGAGAGCCGGGGTCGGGCACGCGGCTGCTGCTGGACCTGCTGCTGCGCCAGGCCGGCGTCGACCCGGCGGGGCCGGTGGGGCATGCGCCGTGGGAGCGCACGCACGCGGCGGTGGCGGCCTACGTGGCCAGCGGCATGGCCGACGTCGGCTTCGGGGTCGAGACCGCGGCGGCGCGCTTCGAACTGGAGTTCATCTCGTTGCAGACCGAGCGCTACTTCCTGCTGTGCGATGACGCCTACTTCGACACGCCGGCGATGCAGCAGCTGATGGCCATCCTGGGCAGCGACGAGTTCCGCGCGGCGGCCTACCGGCTGCCCGGCTACGACGCCCGGCATGCCGGCGAGGTGCACCGGCTGGACGAGGCGTTCGCGAGCCTGCGCGGCGACGCGGCCTGACGGCCCTGCATCGCCAGCACTACATCGCGAGGGTCAGCACACCCAGCACGGCGAAGATCGCCGCCGCGATGCCGTGCACCAGCCGCACCGGCAGCTTCGTCGCGGCCTTGTGCCCCAGCAGCACCGCCGGCACGTTGGCCAGCATCATGCCGAGCGTGGTGCCGGCCACGACCGATGCCAGGTCGGCATAGCGCGCGGCCAGCGCCACGGTGGCGATCTGCGTCTTGTCGCCCATCTCGGCCAGGAAGAACGCGACCACCGTGGTGCCGAAGACGCCGAAGCGTTGCGGCGCGGCGTCGTCCTCGTCGATCCGGTCGGGGATCAGCATCCACGCGGCCATCGCGAGGAACGACAGCCCGATCACCCAGCGCAGCAGCTGCGGGCCGAGCCAGCCGGCGACCGCGGTGCCGACGGCGCCGGCCAGCGCATGGTTGACGAGCGTCGCCACCAGGATGCCGAGGATGATGGGAACGGGACGGCGGAACTTGGCGGCCAGCAGCAAGGCCAGCAGCTGGGTCTTGTCGCCGATTTCGCCGAGTGCGACGGCGCCGGTCGAGACCAGGAAGGCTTCCATGGGGGAGGGTGCTCCGGGGCCGGTGGACGCAATGACCGCGCCGCGACCCCGGCCCTTCCGGAGGCAGCACGGTCATCGGTCTTGCCAGGCGAACGACAGTGTCGCTGCGCTGCCTGCGCCATGGCCGGTGGGCCAAGTGTGTTGACGCAAGCCCCTGCAAGGCTGCAGGGCGGCTACTCCCCAATGAACGGGTGGCGGATTGTAGCTTCGGGCCTTCGACAGGCTCAGCCCGAACGGATTACCTCGACACGTGGATCGTGTCGCGCACGATCGGGTAGATGTGGTTCTGCCAGCGCCGCCCGCTGAACACGCCGTAGTGCCCGACTCCTGCCTGCACGTAGTGCGTGCGCATGTAGGGCCGCAGCCCGGTGCACAGGTCCTGCGCGGCCAGTGTCTGCCCGGGTGCGCAGATGTCGTCGCGCTCGCCCTCGACCGTCAGCAGCGCGGTGCGCCGGATCGCCGCCGGGTTGACCGGCCGGCCGCGGAACGTCAGCGTGCCCAGCGGCAGCGCGTACTCCTGGAACACCAGCTGCACCGTCTCGAGGTAGAACTCGGCCGGCAGGTCGGCGACCGCGAAGTACTCCTCGTAGAAAGTGCGCGTGGCCTGCGCCTGCTTGAGCCGGTCGTCGTCGGGCTGCGGGTGCGCCAGGTTCTCGTAGTAGGCCTTGAAGGCGTTGATGTGCCGGTCCTTGTTCATGCTCATGAACGCGGTCAGCTGCACGAAGCCCGGGTAGACGCGCCGGCCCGCGCCGGGGTAGCGCCACGGCACGACGCCGATCAGGTTCTTCTCGAACCAGCCGATGTCCTTGGTCATCGCGAGCTTGTTGACCTCGGTCGGGCTGATGCGGCAATCGATCGGGCCGGCCATCAGCGTGAGGCTCAGCGGCGTCGCCGGGTGGCGGTCTTCCGACATCACCGCGACCGCGGCCAGGGCCGCCACGCAGGGCTGGCAGATCGCCACCAGGTGCGCGCCCTCGCCGATCGCGGCCAGGAAGTCGATCAGGTGCTGCGTGTACTCGTCCAGCCCGAAGCGGCCTGCCGCGAGCGGCATCTCGCGGCCGTTGTGCCAGTCGGTGATGCAGACATCGTGGTCGGCCAGCATCGTGCGCACGGTGTCGCGCAGCAGCGTCGCGAAGTGGCCGGACATCGGCGCGACGATGAGCACGCGCGGCTGCGGCGGTGCGCCGGCCTTGCGAAAGCGCAGCAGCGTCGCGAACGGCGTGACGAGCACCGCTTCCTCGGTGACGGCCACGGCGGCGCCGTTCACCAACACGCTGTCGATCCCGAAGGGCGGGCGGTGGTGCGTCATCTCCGCCAGCGTCAGCACCTGGCAGGCGGCGGCCAGCGTGCGCGGCGAGGACAGCGCCGACCAGCCGAAGCCGGGATCCTGCAGCATCGGCAGCGCCGTGCGCGCCAGCGTCCGCAACGGCCACATCATGTCGGCGTGGGCCTGGTAAGCCTGGTACATCATGGGTTCTCCTGCGCGCGGTCACGCGCGTGCCGAAGCGAGCAACTTGCGCGCCAGCCGGCGGCGATGGCATACAGCTTGCAACAACGTATCGGCCCCGCCGCCTGCCGCGTGGGTTCGGAGACCCCGCATGCCGACCGTCGCCGCGAAGAAGCCTGCTGCCAAGCCCGTGGCGAAGAAGGTGGCTGCACCTGCCGCGAAGGCGACGCTCACGCTGAGCAGCCGCAACTACTCGTCGTGGTCGCTGCGCGGCTGGCTGATGGCGCGCTTCGCCGGGCTCGAATTCGACGAGGTGATGGTGTCGCCCGACGATGCCGACGCCCGCAAGGAGCTGCTGCTGCTGGCCCCGTCGATCCGTGTGCCCTGCCTGACGCACGAAGGCGCCAAGGTGTGGAACACGCTGGCGATCGCGCAGTACCTGGACGAGATCAGGCCCGATGCCGGGATGATGCCGAAGGACCGCATCGCGCGGGCGCACTGCCGCTCGGTCAGCGGCGAGATGAACTCGGGCTTCGCGAACCTGCGCAGCTCGCTGCCGATGAACCTGAAGGCGCACCACCCGGGCCACAAGATCTGGGCCGGGGCGCAGCCCGACATCGACCGCATCGTCGAGATCTGGACCGAGTGCCTGGCCCTCTACGGCGGGCCCTACCTGTTCGGCACGCAGCGCACGATGGCGGACGCGATGTACGCGCCCGTCGTCACGCGCTTCCTCACCTACGACGTGAAGCTGAACAAGGCCTGCATCCTGTACTGCCAGGCCATCATGGCGATGCCGGAGATGAAGGAGTGGATCGCGGCGGCGAAGGCCGAGCCGGACGACATCGAAGAGCTCGACATGGAGTTTTGAATCACGCCGCCGCCGTCCATGGCGTCACCGCCGGCACCTCGCACGGCGCGGGCGCATCGATGGTCTTGAAGTCCGACGGCCCGACGATCTCGATGTACTCCATGTCGGGCGAGTAGTCGAACAGGTAGTGCACGATCCCGGGGCGCTGGTGCACGCAGTCGCCGGCCGAGACCAGCGTCTCGCGGTCCTCGTACATGAAGCGCGCCCAGCCCCGGGTCATGATGACGATGTGGAACTGCGCCTCATGCCGGTGCCAGCCGGTGCCCTTTTCAGGTGCCATGTTGGCCTTGACCAGTTGGGCCAGCACGCGACCCTGCGTCGCTTCCTCGACGCCCAGGTCGCGGTAGAGGAAGAAATCCCGCAGCCCGTCGCTGCGCCAGGCGGTGTCGCCCGGCTTCACGTGCGAAAACTTCGTGGGGGTGCTGTCCAGCATCGCAAGCCTCCAGGGTTCGAACGACGGACGGCGGCATGCATGAAGCGTTCCACGGACGGCCGCGCCGCGGGCGGGTAAAGTCGCGCCGACACGGGAGACGACCATGAGCAGACTTGCACCCGCGATGCTGGCAGCCGCCTTCGGCCTGCTGGCCGGCTGCGCCAACTACGAACCGCCCAAGCCCTGGGAGAAGGGCCACCTCGCCAGGCCCGAGATGACGATGGGCGGCGATGCGCTGGAGCAGCGCTTCCAGCAGCACATCTACACCAGCAAGGAGAACGCCTCGGGCGGCTACGGCGTCGGTGGCGGCGGCTGCGGCTGCAACTGAGGCGACACGCGCACATGGCCAAGAACCACTCCCTCGGCACCCTGGCCCTGGCCGCGATGGCCCTGCCCGGTGTCTGGCACGCGTCGGCGCGGGCCGAGAACGCCCCCGGGCAAGGCCTGGTCGGCCTGAAGTTCCTCAACTACCAGGATTCGCAGCCCGGCTGGAAGCGCATCACGGTGAACTCGCCGTCCTTCCTGCTCGCCGCGCCGCTGGGTCGCGACTGGGGCGTCGAAGCGACGGCGACGGTGGACCACGTCTCGGGCGCGACGCCGCGCTACCACAGCAACGTGTCCGGCGCATCGACGATGCAGGACGAGCGCAAGGCCGGCGACGTGAAGGTGACGCGCTACTTCTCGCGCGCGTCGGTGTCGCTGGGCGGTGCGTACTCGACCGAACACGACTACCTGTCGCGTGCGTTCTCGCTCGCCGGCACGCTGTCGAGCGACGACAACAACACCACCTGGAATGCGGGCTTCGGCCACGCGGGCGACAAGATCGACCCGACCGACGGCGGCGAGACCGGCAGCATCCGCGACCAGCGCAAGCGCACCAACGACTTCATCCTCGGCGTCACGCAGGCCGTCACCGGCGACGACCTGGTGCAGGCCAACCTGACGCACAGCCGCAGCACCGGCTACCTCGACGACCCGTACAAGGCGCTCGACGCACGCCCCAGCGAGCGCCGCCAGACCGCGCTGCTGCTGCGCTGGAACCACCATTTCGCGGGCGACGGCTCGACGCTGCGCACCGGCTACCGCGCCTACAACGACAGCTGGCAGGTCAAGGCCGGCACGCTGCAGCTCGAATGGGTCAAGCCGGTGGGCGGCGGCGTCAGCCTGACGCCGCTGCTGCGCTACTACACGCAGAGCGCGGCCTCGTTCTATGCCGACCCGGTGTACGACACGACGCTCGGCGAGCCCTACCCGGCGGGCTGGACGGCCGGTGCCTCCAACTCGCTGGACCAGCGCCTGTCGGCCTTCGGCGCGTTCACGCTCGGCCTGAAGATCGAATGGGCGATCGACGACCTGTGGACGGCCGACCTGAAGGGCGAGGCCTACCAGCAGCGCGGCGAATGGCGCGCCGGCGGCGAAGGCTCGAAGGGGCTGGAGCCGTTCAAGGCACGCATGCTGCAGGTCGGCTTGAGCCGCAAGTTCTAGGCATCGCATGGCGTACCGGATGTCGGTTCAGGCCGAGGCACAGGTCGATGACCTCGGCTTCGGCTTCGGCGCGATGGCCTGCGATTGCGAGGTGCGCATCGCCGGCCTCAAGCGCCGCGACGCCGAGCCGCTGGCGCGCGAGGCCATCGCCGAGGTGCAGCGCATCGAATCGAAGTTCTCGCGCTACCGCGATGCCAGCGTGGTCTCGCGCATCAATGCCGCCGCGGGCAGCGGCCGGCCGGTCGACGTGGACGTCGAGACCGCCGACCTGCTCGACTTCGCGGCCCAGCTGCATGCCAGCAGCGGCGGCCTGTTCGACATCACCTCGGGCATGCTGCGCCAGGCCTGGGATTTCAAGCAGAAGCGTCGGCCGACGCACGGGCAGCTCGAGCTGCTGCTGCCGCGCGTCGGCTGGGACAAGCTGCGCTGGCAGCGCCTGGGCGCCGGCCAGGCGGGCCGCATCGAGCTGCCGCTGCCGGGCATGGAACTCGACTTCGGCGGCTTCGGCAAGGAATACGCCGCCGACCGCGCCGCGACGCTGCTGCAGGCGCGCGGCGTGCGCCACGGCATGGTCAACCTGGGCGGCGACATCCGGTTGATCGGGCCGCGCCCCGGCGGCCAGCCGTGGGTGCTGGGCGTGCAGCATCCGCGCGAGGCGCAGGCGCTGGCGGCGCGCATCGCGCTGGCCGACGGCGCGCTCGCGACCAGCGGCGACTACGAGCGCTTCTTCGAGCAGGACGGCGTGCGCTACTGCCACATCCTCGACCCGCGCAGCGGGTGGCCGGTGTCGCACTGGCAATCGGTCAGCGTGGTCGCGCCGGCCTGCCTCGCGGCCGGCGCGCTGACGACGATCGCGATGCTGATGCAGGGCGATGCGCTGGATTTCCTGCGCGCGCAGAACGTCGGCTTCCTCGCGATCGATGCGCAGGGCGGCGTGCACCGGCACGAGCTCGACTGAACCGCCTTGCCCTTACCATCGTCCGCCATGAAAACCTCCCTGTCGCGCCCGCTCAGCGTGCTGGCGCTCGCGCTCACCGCCCTGCTGGCCGCACACACCGGCTTTGCCGCCGATTCCACCGCGCCGCCGACGCCGGTGCGGCCCGTCACCGACACCTACCACGGCACGCCGGTCGTCGACCCGTACCGCTGGATGGAGGACATGGGCACGCCCGAGTTCAAGGACTGGCTGAAGCTGCAGAACGAGCATGCGCAGGCGGTGCTGCAGGCCATCCCGGGCCGCAATGCGCTGCGCGACCGGCTGGCGGCGCTGAGCGACAGCAGCGAGACCGTCGGCGGCGTCGAGCGCACGGCCGGCCGGCTGGTCTACCTGAAGAGCGAGCCGGGCCGCGACCAGCGCCGGCTGTTCATTCGTGAGGGCGTCGACGCTGCCGAGCGGCTGCTGCTCGACCCGATGAACCTGCCCGGCGAGCCGGGCCAGCATGCGATCGACTTCTATGCCCTGTCGCCGGACGCGAAGACGCTGGTGGTCGGCCTGTCCAGCGGCGGCACCGAGAACAGCGAGCTGCGCGTGATGCAGGTGGCCGACGGCGCCTTCCTGGCCGACCGCATCGACCGCGCCGGCTTGAACGAACACGTCGCCTGGCTGCCCGACAGCCGGCGCTTCCTCTACAACCGGCTGCCGGCGCCGGACGCCAAGGGCGTGGGCGAGCGCTACAACAAGAGCGCCGTCTACCTGCATGTGCTCGGCCAGCCGCTGGCGCAGGACATGCCGCTGCTGGGGTGGGGCGTGACGCCGCAGCGCCGCTTCGAGGTGCCCGACCTGCCGGTGCTGTTCACCCGCGCCGGCTCGCCCTGGGTGCTGGCCGAGGTGCAGCACGGCGATGCGGCCGAGCGCTCGTACTACGTGGTGCGCCAGTCGCAACTGCGCGGGGCGCGCACGCCGTGGCGCCGCATCATCGGGCCGGCCGATGGCGTGGGCACGGCGGTGCTGGGCGACAACGCGGTGTATGCGGTGTCGCACCGCAAGGCTTCGCGGCGCGAGCTGCTGCGCTACGACCTGGTGGCCATGGGCAAGCCGTCGGTGGCCCTGCCGGCCGGCGACGCGGTGCTGCGTGCGGCCACGGTGTCGCGCGACGCGGTGTACGTCAACGCGCTGGATGGCGGCGTGACGCGCGTGCTGCGGGTTGCGCTGAAGGGCGGGGCGGTCAGCACGGTGACGCTGCCGATCGAGGGCACGGCGCGCGAGCTGGTGACCGACGAGGCCGACGATGCGCTGTGGCTGCGCATGGAGAGCTTCAGCGAGCCGGCGCGCTGGTGGGCGGTCGGGGCGGACGGTACGTCGACGAACCTGGCGCTGCAGCCGCCGCCCGCGGCGCCGCAGGTGGAGATCGAAGCCAGGCGCGTGATGGTCAGGAGCCATGACGGCGTGATGGTGCCGCTGTCCATCGTCTACCGGAAGGGGCTGGCGCTGGATGGTGCGCGGCCGACGATCCTGAGCGGCTATGGGGCCTATGGCATCTCGATGGAGCCGCGCTACAACCCGCAGCGCCAGGCCTGGCTCGAGCGCGGCGGCGTGATCGCGATCGCTCACGTGCGCGGCGGCGGCGAGTTCGGCGAGGACTGGCATCGCGCCGGCTGGATCCTGACGAAGCAGAACACGGTGTCGGATTTCATCGCCTGTGCGCAGTACCTGATCGATGCGAAGGTCACGCGGCCGGCCAAGCTGGCGGGTGTCGGCGGCAGCGCGGGCGGGATCACGATCGGCGGCGCGATCACGCAGCGGCCCGAGCTGTTCGCCGCGGCACAGAGCGCGGTCGGCGTGTCGGACATGCTGCGCATGGAGTTCACGCCGAACGGGGCGTCCAACGTGGCCGAGTTCGGCACCGTGGCGAAGGCGGACCAGTTCAAGGCGATGTTTGCGATCAGCCCGTACCACCGGGTGCGCGATGGCGTGAAGTACCCGGCGGTGATCGTGACGACGGGGGCGAACGACCCGCGGGTCGATGCGTGGCTGCCGGGGAAGATGGCGGCGCGACTTCAGGCGGCCACGGCCAGCGGCAAGCCGGTGCTGCTGCGGGTCGACTTCGAGGGCGGGCACGGCATGGGGTCGGGGCGCTCGCAGTGGGTCAACGAGACAGCCGACGTCTGGTCGTTCTTCCTCTGGCAGATGGGCGAGGATTGAGCCCCCCAGTCGCTTCGCTCCTGCCCCCAAGGGGCGCCACCCCTGGGCTCGGCAGAGCCGCATCCCGGGGCGTGGCTCGGCGTGGGCTCTTGGCAGCCGCCTGTGCCGCCATTTCCCTTCCTTCATACGCTGCGAGCCGCTGCTTCGGCACGGTGGCGAAGGGCCGGCTCGAAGACGGCGCGCAATTGCCGCATGCGGGTCCCAACTTCTCGGCCTACAGCAGCCTCGGCGTGGCCGCCGGCCGCACGCACGTGCATTCGACGGTGCGCGACATCGTCGTCGACACCTATGCGCAGCTGGCCACCGCGCTGCCCGGCACGCTGTTCGTCTATGGCGAGACCGGCTGGGAAAAGGGCGGACGCATGCGTCCGCACCGCACGCACCAGAACGGCTTGTCGGTCGACTTCTTCGTGCCGGTGCGCAACGCGGCCGGCGCATCGGTGCCGCTGCCGGCCGGCGTGACGAACAAGCTGGGTTACGCGATCGAGTTCGATGCGCAAGGCCGCTTCGAGGACCTGCGCATCGACTTCGCCGCGATCGGCGAGCACCTGTTCCAGCTGGCCGATTCGGCCCGCCGGCACGGCGCGGGCTTGGCGCTCGTGATCTTCGATCCGCCCTACCTGCCGGCGCTGCTGGCCACGCCGCGCGGCGACTGGCTGCGCCGCAACGTCGAGTTCATGAAGGGCCATGCCTGGGTGCGGCATGACGAGCACTACCACGTCGATTTCAGGTTGACCTGCTCGCCGATGGCTTGACTCAGGCCGCTGCCACCTCGAAACCCAGCGCCTTCAGCGCCGTCTCTGCCGCCTGCTGATCCTGCAGCGCGTCACCGCCCGAGATGCCGATGCCGCCGACGACGCGCCCCTGGTGGACGATCGGGCAGCCGCCGCCGACGGCCACCAGCCGCGGCCGGTGCGCCAGTTGCGCGGCAATCGGCTTCGCGACGATGCCGGTCCACACGTGCGTGCCGAGCCCGAAGGACGCGGCTGTCCAGGCCTTGTCGACCGCGATGTCGATGGTGAGGAAGGGGGCGCTGTCGGCTCGGTCGAGTGCCTTCAGCTGGCCGCCGGCATCGGTGACGGCGATCGTGACCTGGATGCCGAGGTCGGCGCAGGCGCTGCGGGCGGCGTCAATCAGTTGCCTGGCGGCCTCGCGGGTGATGGACGACGAGGCGAAGGTGAGCGGGGTGGGCATGGTGGGTCTTCCGATGAGTGAGGTCTGGACTCTAGAATCGCAACCCTCGCTTGATAAGCCGATGCAGAAAGTATCAATTTCAAATGAAAGTTGAGAATGTCGCGGACTTCGAGGTGCTGGTGCAGACGGCGCGCGGCGGCTCGCTGACGGCCGCGGCCGGTGCGATGGGCATCACGCCGGCCGCGGCGAGCGCGATGCTGAAGCGGCTGGAGACGCAGCTGGGCACGCGGCTGTTCGAGCGCTCGACGCGCGCGATGCGGCTGACCGCGCAGGGCCAGACGCTGCTCGGCTATGCGACGCGGGCCTTCGAGCTGCTGACCGAGGGCGAGTCGCAAGTGACCGAAGAGCGCGGAGCGCTGGTGGGCACGCTGCGCGTCGCGGCGCCGTCGGACCTGACGCGCACGACCTTGCTGCCGTGGTTCAGCGAGTTCATGGCGGCGCACCCGGGCCTGCAACTGGTGCTCGCAGTGGGCGACCGACCGAAGGACGTGGTGCGCGACGACGTCGACCTGGCCTTGCGCTACGGCACGCCGGCGGATTCGGGGCTCGTCGCGCGGCTGCTGGTGCCGTCGCGGCCGATCCTGTGCGCGTCGCCGGAGTACTTGCGGCGGCAGGCGGCGCCGCAGGCGCCGCAGGACCTGCAGCAGCACAACTGCCTGACCTTCGACCGCGGCGGGCGGCACTTTCGCACCTGGCGCTTCGGCCGCGATGGCCACTGGGTCGACGTGCGCGTCAAGGGCGACCGCATCGTCGACGACGCATCGCTCGCACGCGAGTGGGCGGTGGAGGGCATCGGCGTGCTGCTGAAGTCGCAGATCGACATCCGCAAGGAACTGCTCAGCGGCGCGCTGGTGCCCTTGCTGCCGGGGTGGGAGGCCGAGCCCTACCCGCTGTATGCGCTGCTGCCGAGCGGCCGCTTCGTGCCGGGGCGGGTGAGGGCCCTGGTGGACTTCCTGGCGAAAAAGTTCGAGGCCCTCTCGTAGCCCGGATGCGAATCCGGGCTACGCGTTGACGGTCAAGCGCGGCGCACCGGCATGCAGCCGGCCGATCACGGCGGCCCGCTCGAAGCCGGCCCCGTGGAATTTGTCGAGCACCTTCGCCGCAGCCTCCTGCGCGCAACTCACCAGCAACCCGCCGCTCGTCTGCGGATCGCTCAGCAAGGCCTGCTGCCACGGCGCGACCCCGGCCGCCAGCGTCACGTCGGCCCCATACCCCGCCCAGTTGCGCCCCGACGCGCCCGTCACCACGCCGTTGCGCGCATGGCCCATCGCGGCCTCGATCAGCGGGATCGCGCCCAGCTCCAGCTGCGCCGCGAGCTTCGACCCCCGGCACACCTCCAGCAGGTGCCCTGCGAGCCCGAAGCCGGTCACGTCGGTCATCGCATGCACGCCGTCGAGCGCGCCCAGCTCGCTGCCCACGCGGTTCAACTGCGTGGTGTGGCGGACCATCTCCGCATACCCCGCCGCATCCAGCAGCCCCTTCTTCAGCGCCGCCGACAGGATGCCCACCCCGAGCGGCTTGCCCAGCACCAGCACGTCGCCGTCGCGCGCATCGGCATTGCGCCGCACGCGGTCCGGGTGCACCAGGCCCAGCGCCACCAGCCCGTAGATCGGCTCCAGCACGTCGATCGAATGGCCACCGGCGATCGGGATGCCGGCTTCGCGGCAGATGCTCGCGCCACCCTCGAGGATCGCGCCGATGACGGCCGGCGGCAGCTTGTCCAGCGGCATGCCCACCAGCGCCAGCGCCATGATCGGCGTGCCACCCATCGCGTAGATGTCGGAAATCGCGTTCGTCGCCGCGATGCGGCCGAAGTCGCGCGGGTCGTCGACAATCGGCGTGAAGAAGTCGGTCGTGGCGACCAGCGCCTGGTGCTCGTTGAGCCGGTACACCGCCGCGTCGTCCGCGGTCTCGGTGCCCACCATCAGCTCGGGCGGCACCAGGCCCTGCGGCGCACGCGCGAGGATGTCGGCCAGCACGCCGGGGGCGATCTTGCAGCCGCAGCCACCCCCATGGGAAAAGGAAGTGAGTCGGATGGGTTCGTTCATCGCCAGAGTGTCGATCAAAACCGCAAGGACGGCACGCCGGTGAGCCACGTCCCCACCACGGTCGCCGACCTGCCCGCGTTCAGCGTGCTGATCGACGTGCGCTCGCCGGCCGAGTTCGCGCTCGACCACATCCCCGGCGCCATCAACTGCCCGGTGCTGGACGACGACGAGCGCCGCATCGTCGGCACCACCTACGTGCAGGTCTCGGCCTTCGAGGCCCGCAAGATCGGCGGCGCGATGGTGGCGCGCAACATCGCCCGCCACCTCGAGACGCTTTTCCGCGACCAGCCGCGCGACTGGCGCCCGCTGCTCTACTGCTGGCGCGGCGGCATGCGCAGCGGCAGCTTCGTCAGCTGGCTGCGCCTGGTCGGCTGGGACGCGCAACAGCTCAAGGGCGGCTACAAGGCCTGGCGCGCCCACGTGATCGGCGAGCTCGCGGCGCGCGCGCCGCAGCTGCCGCTGCGCGTGCTGTGCGGCCCCACCGGCAGCGCGAAGACGCGCGTGCTGCAGGCCCTGGCGGCGCAGGGCGAGCAGGTGCTCGACCTGGAGGCGCTGGCCGCGCACCGCGGTTCGGTGCTGGGCGACGTGCCGGGCACGGTGCAGCCGTCGCAGAAGGGCTTCGAGACGCAGCTCTTGCATGCGCTGTCCGGGCTCGACCCGCAGCGCCGCATCTGGGTCGAGGCCGAAAGCCGCCGCATCGGCCGCCTCACGGTGCCCGAACCGTTGCTGCAACGCCTGCGCGCGAGCCCGGTGGTCGAGATCGCCGCGACGCGCGAGGCGCGCCTGGCCTACCTGCTGCGCGACTACGCCTGGCTCGGCGACGACCCGCAGCGCCTGGCCGACAAGCTGGGCGGCCTGCGCGAGCTGCTGCCCAAGGACACGCTCGCCCAATGGCAGGCCTGGGCCCTGCAGCGCGAGCTGCCGCCGCTGTTCGAGGCGCTGATGGCCGAACACTACGATCCGCTCTACGCGCGCTCGCAAGGGCGCCAGCTCGAACGGCTCGGCCAGGCGCAGCGCGTCGAGGCCGACGATCTGTCTCCCGATGGCGTCGTGGCCCTGGCCCGGCGCATCGCCTCCCTTTCCTGAACCCGACCCCTGGACCTTGCGCATGACACTTTCCCGCCGACACCTGCTCGCCGCCGCCTCCCTCACCCTGGTGGCCGGCCGCGCCGCCGCGCAGACCGCCACGCCCGGCGTGCTGCGCGTCACCGCGATCCCTGACGAATCGCCGACCGAGCTGGCGCGCAAGTTCGCGCCGCTCGGCAAGTACCTCGAGTCCAGGCTCGGGCTCAAGGTCGAGTGGACGCCGGTGACCGACTACGCGGCCGCCGTCGAGACCGTGGTCAACCGCAAGATCGACCTCGCCTGGTTCGGCGGCTTCACCTTCGTGCAGGCCAACGTGCGCTCGAACGGCAAGGTCATCCCGCTGGTGCAGCGCGAGGAGGACGAGCGCTTCCGCTCGGTCTTCATCACCGATGCGAACAGCGGCATCACCAGGCTCGAAGACCTGAAGGGCAAGACCTTGAGCTTCGGCTCGGCCTCGAGCACCTCGGGGCACCTGATGCCGCGCAGCTTCCTGCTGGCCGCGAAGGTCAACCCCGAGGCCGACCTGAAGCGCATCAGCTTCTCCGGCGCGCACGACGCGACGATCGCCGCGGTGGCCAGCGGCAAGGTCGATGCCGGCGCGCTGAACATCTCGGTGTGGGAGAAGTTCGTCGCCGACAAGAAGGTCGACGCCAGCCAGGTCAAGGTCTTCTTCACGACGCCGGCCTACTACGACTACAACTGGACGGTGCATGCCGACATGCCGGCCGAGTTGCGCAACCGCATCCAGCAGGCCTTCCTCGCGCTCGACCCGGCCACGCCGGCCGGCAAGGAGATCCTCGACCTGCAGCGCGCCACGCGCTTCGTCGCGACCAAGCCCGAGAACTACGCCGGCATCAAGGCGGCGGCCGAGAACGCCGGCCTGCTGAAGTGAGCCCGGCCCCCGCCGCGATCGAACTGCGCGCGTTGTCGGCACCGGCGGCGCCCGGCGTGCCGGGGCGCGCGCTGCACGGGCTGGACCTGCGCATCGAGGCCGGCGAGCAGGTCGCGGTGATCGGGGCCTCGGGCGCCGGCAAGACCAGCCTGTTGATGGCGCTGGCCTGCGCGGTGCAGCCGGTCGAGGGCGGGCTGTCGCTGTTCGGCATGGACCCGTGGGCCATCGCGCCGGCGCAGCTGCGCCGCCTGCGCGGCCGTTTGTTCCTCGCGCCGCAGGTGCCACCGCTGCCGCCGCGGCAACGCGTCGTGACGGCCGTGCTGGCCGGTCGCCTGCCGGCCATGGGCCTGGTGCACAGCCTGCGCACGCTGTGGCATCCGCCCGAGGCCGGCCTCGCGCAGGCAGCGCTGGCCGAACTGGGGCTGGCCGACAAGCTGTGGCAGCGCGTCGACCGCCTGTCCGGCGGCGAGCGGCAGCGCGTCGGGCTGGCGCGCGCGCTGGTCTCGCAGGCCGAGCTGTGGCTGGTCGACGAGCCGCTGTCGGCACTCGACCCGACCCGCGCGCGCGGCGTGATCGACGCCTTGCTCGGCGCCGCGCGGCGCGACGGCCGCACGCTGGTGTGCAGCCTGCACCAGGTCGACGTGGCGCGCGAGCGCTTCCCGCGCATCGTCGCGCTGCGGGGCGGCGCCTGCGTCTACGACGGACCGTCGGCGGCACTGGACGACGCGGCCTTGCGCGACCTGTACGCCGGCGAGGCCGCACCGCTCGACCCGCCCGAGCCGCCGCCGCGGGCCGACCTGCTGCCGGAGAGCATGTGCCGTTGACCGCTGCATCGCCCGCGCTGCGCGACCCGGCCTGGTCGCGCCGAGTCGCGCTGCTGCTGGCCGCCGCGTTGCTGGCCTGGCCGCTGCTCGTGTGGACCGAGTTCAACCCGGCGACGCTGGCCGATGCGCGCAGCCTGCGCGCGACCTGGCGCTTCGTCGCCGATTTCGTGCCGCCGCGCCACGACCTGCCATTCCTCGCCGAGCTGTTGCGCGAGACCTGGCGCACCGTGGCCATCGCGACCGCCGGCCTGGCGCTCGCGTGGCTCGTGGCGGTGCCGTTCGCGCTGCTGTCCACGTCGCGCCTGTCGCTCAGCGCGGTGGCGGCGCCGATGGCGTGGCTGCCGGCACTGGTGCGGCAGGGCGTGCGCTGGCTGCTGGTGCTGTTGCGCTCGATCCCGGAGCTGGTGTGGGCGCTGGTGTTCGTGCGCGTCGTCGGCCTGGGCCCGACCGCCGGCGTGCTGGCGATCGCGATCACCTACGGCGGCATGCTCGGCAAGGTCTACGCCGACATCCTGGAGAGCAGCGACCCGGCGCCCGCGCAGGCGCTGCTGCGCAATGGCAGCGGGCGGCTGCAGGCGCTGCTGTTCGGCGCGCTGCCCGAGTGTGCGAACGAGCTCGTGAGCTACACGGTGTACCGCTGGGAATGCGCGATCCGCTCGTCGGTGGTGCTCGGCTTCGTCGGCGCGGGCGGGCTGGGCCAGTTGCTCGACAGTGCCGCGAAGATGTTCGCCGGCAGCGAGGTCAGCGCGATCCTGCTGGTGTTCGTCGGGCTGGTGTGGCTGAGCGACCGGGCCAGCGCGCTGTTGCGGAAGGTGATGGCATGAGCGGTGCACCTTCGCGCCATCGCGGCCTGGGGATCGTGCTGGCCGTTCTCGCGCTGGTGGTCGCGAGTTTCGCGACGCTGGACCTGCGGTGGGACGCTTTCCTCGCGCCGGGCGAGCTGGCGAAGATCGCGTCGTTCATCGCGAGCTTCTTTCCGCCGCAGGCGGATCCGGCCTTCCTGCGCCGCACGCTGGCGGCCACCGGCGAGACGCTGGCGATGTCGCTGCTGGGGACGGTGCTCGCGGCGGTGGGCGGCATGTGCCTGTCATTGCCTGCCAGTGCGAGCGGTGGCCCGGCAGCGCGTGCGCTGCATGGCACGGCGCGGCTGCTGCTGAACGCGCTGCGTTCGATCCCGGAGCTGGTGTGGGCCGTGCTGCTGCTGATCGCCGCGGGGTTGGGGCCGTTCTCGGGCACGCTGGCGCTGGCCTTGCACACGACGGGCGTGCTGGGCCGCCTGTTCGCCGAGAGCATCGAGAACGCGGCGCCCGGGCCGGCGCTCGCGCTGCGCGTGCGCGGCAGCGGGCGCCTGCGGGTGTTCCTGTGGGCGACCTTGCCGCAGGTGCTGCCGCAGCTGCTGTCGTACAGCCTGTACCGCTGGGAGAACAACATCCGCGCCGCGGCGGTGCTGGGCGTCGTCGGGGCAGGAGGCCTCGGCCAGATGCTGTACTACCACCTCGGCCTGTTCCAGATGCACGAGGCCTGCACGGTGCTGCTGGCGATGATCGGGCTGGTGGCGCTGGTGGACGCAGCGTCGTATGGGGCACGCCGGGCCCTGAATTCGTAGGTTCTATGTCGAGCGTCAAGCCTTTCCGACGAGCTGAGGGTTGAAGGGCTGATTGGAGCGCCAGACGGAGAAGGCGATGCGAAGGAGCTTGCGAGCGACGACGCAATAGGCCTGGATCTTGGACATGCCGCGGGCGAGGAGCTTGTCGCGGATGGCCTTGAAGACGGGGGAGCGGCAGGCGGTCATGGCGGCGCAGTAGATGAGGCGGCGCTCCTCGGCGTTGCCCTGCTTGGAGAGCTTGCGGGTGCCTTTGTAGG
>NZ_JBFUEB010000031.1:0-58757 GCF_056404395.1 Rhizobacter sp. P2_D12
CAGCCACCACAGCGCGTCGACCGCCGGGCGGGGCGGGGTGACAGCCACCACAGCGCGTCGACCGCCGGGCGGGGCGGGGTGAACAGCGCACCGTTCGCGAGGGCCGCCTGCGCCTGGGCCAGCGCGGCCGGTGCCCAGCGCGGGCCGAGCGGCGTCTGCATCCGGTCCCCCAGCACGGCACTCGCGCCGATCACGACGCTGCGCTCGCGCACCTGCTGGCGCAAGGCCTCGTCGCGCACGGCTCCGCGGGCCGCCTGCACCACCGACAGGTAGGACCGCAGCGCCACCGCCTCGCCATGCGCCGGCCACTGCGGGCGGACCCGGCTGCGTGGGTCGACCGGCCAGCGGTGGCCGGCGACCTCTGCATGGCCCATGGTGCACTCCAGCGTGCGCGGCGCAACGCCCTCGGCCGCCAGCAGCGATGCGAGCGCGAACGACGGCACGCCGACCGAGGGCGATGCATGCCACAGCGACAARGCCCTCAGCTGGCCGTCGTCGTCGGTCGGCGTCGACACCATGCCGAGCGCCGGCTGCGCCGCCATCAGCATCGGCGCCGGCAGCAGCAGCCCGGGCCAGGCCTGTGCACCGCAGCCGCCGGGCCCGGGTTGCGGCGGCAGCGCGTCGACCTCGCCGCGCTGCGTCGGCACCACGCTCGCGGCCAGCACCACGCGGCCCGGGTGCTGTGCCAGCGTGCGCGCCAGCGCCGCGTCGCCCGGGCGCGGATCGGCCAGCACGAGGTCGATCGCGACGCTGCGCGCGCCGATGTCCAGCAGGTAGTCGGTGACCAGGGCCAGCAGCGCCCGGTCGGGCGGCCAGCCGCCGAACTGCGGGCGCAAGGCCTCGACCGAGGTCTCGTCGATGTCGACCACCAGCACGCCCGGCGTGTCGTCCTGCGCCGCGGCCGCCGCGGCCTGCAGGTCGTGCCAGGCCGACTGCAGCGGCGCCAGCACGCCGGTGGCGGCGAGCAGCGCGGCCAGCGCCAGGCTGGCGGCCAGCGCAGCGGCCACCGCGGCACGTCCGGTCGGCAGCCGTTTCATCGCGTCATGGTCACAGCAACAGCAGCAATGCGGCGCCCGGCAGCAGCCACCACCACAGGCTGCGCGGCACCTCGAACTGTTGCGCCGCGCCCCAGGGGCCGACGAAGCCATCGGCTTCCAGCGTGCGCACGCGCAGGTAGTAGCGGCCCGGCGGCGGACGGTCCAGCAGCAGCTCGGGCAGGTTCTCGCGGCGCTCCAGCAGCAGCTGCGTGAAGTCCGGGTCGCGTGCCACCTGCACGTCCCAGGCCTCGTCGCTGCTGCGCGCACGCCAGCGGAACGCGAGGCGCTGTCCCTCGTCCTTCGGGGTCTCCAGCGCCGGCGGTGGCGGCGTGGCACGCAGCTCGAAACTGCTCGCATCGCTGAACGGGCCGGGGTCGTCGCCGGCGGCGATGCTGGCGACGCGCCAGTGGTAGCGGCCGGGCGGCAGCGGCAGGCCGAGCTGCGGGGCCTCGAGGTCGGCGCGGTCCAGGCGCAGCGCCTCGAAGCGCGCGTCGTCGGCCACCTGCAGGCGGTAGCGCTGCGCCGCGGCGGCCTTCGTCCAGCTCAGCTCGACCCGTTCGCCGTAGGCGCGGCCCTCGTCGCGCGGCAGCGTCGTGAAGGGCGGTTCGGGCCGCGCCTTCAGCGTGAACGCGAGCTGGGCGTCGTGGCCTTCCAGGCCCTTCGCGTCGCGGGCGCGCACCTGCAGCAGGTAGCGGCCGTCGGGCAGGTCGGCCCATTGCGCGGCCGGCTGCTCGAACTCGCCATCGAGCAGGCGCTGGTTCAGGCTACCGTCGGCGAACACCTGGGCGCGGTAGCCGGCGGCGTCGGCGAGGGCGGGCCACGAGAATCGCAGCGGCACGCGCTCGTAGCGCGTCGGCAAGGTCGACAGCCCGGGTGCCGGCGGCAGCGGCACCGGCGGCGACACACCCGTCGTGTCGGCCACGACGCCGAAACCGTCGGCGATCGGCCGCTGCGCCTTGCCCTGGCCGGTCGCCGCCACACGGCCTTCGGTGACCTCGGCGGTGGTCGCCTGGCCGGCCACGCGCACGCGGAATTCGGTGCCGCGCACGCCCAGCGTCAGCACCGGCGTGCGGATGTCGTAGCTCGAGCCCGGCACATGTCCGGGGTTGACGCGCGATTCCGCCTCGCCGCGGTCCAGCGACAGTCGCGACTGCGCCGCACCGCTGCGCCCGAAGCTCAGCAGCGACTCCATGCGCAGCTGCGAGCCGCCCGACACCAGCATGCGCGTCGAGTCGGCCAGGCGCAGCGTCAGGTTGGCATCGGGGTCGGTGACCAGCAGGTCGCCGGGCTGCAAGGTTTCGCCGACCACCAGCGCGATGCGCTCGGCACCGCGTTCGCGCTGCGCACCGCCGGACAGGAAGGCCACGTTCGCGACCGCGGCCTCGGCGCGCAGCCAGCTCACCGGCACGTGCAGCTCGCGGCCCGGCGCCAGGTGCTTCGGATCGGCCACGCGGTTCAGCCGCTGCAGGCGGGCCCAGCCGATCTCGGGGGCGAGGTAGCTGTTGGCGATGCTGTAGAGGGTGTCGCCCTTGACGACGCGGTAGTGCCAGGCGGGGGCGTCGGCCGCGGCGACCGCAGGCGCCGCCAGGGTCGGCACGGCGTACCACGCCAGCAGGCTCACGGCCACGCACCGCCCGAGCAGCACCGTCCAGGAACGGGACATCGGAGCCTCCCCCGGACCTGAAGCCGCATGGCGCGTCTATGCGGCCAAGCCCTGAGCCGGTCCTGTGCGCAGAAAGATAGCATGGGGCGCCCTGTGCGTGGCCCCTCGATGACTGCCTATCCCCACCTTCTCGCCCCCCTGGACCTCGGCTTCACCACGCTGCGCAACCGCGTGCTGATGGGCAGCATGCACACCGGCCTGGAAGATGGCCGCAAGCACTTCCCGGCGATGGCCGCCTTCTTCGCCGAGCGTGCGCGTGGCGGTGTCGGGCTGATGGTGACCGGCGGCTTCGCGCCCAACATCGAGGGCTGGACCAAGCCCTTCGCCGGCACGCTGGCCACGCGCGGTGCGGCACGCCGCCACCGCCAGGTGACCGACGCCGTGCATGCCGAGGGCGGCAAGATCGCGCTGCAGATCCTGCACACCGGCCGCTACGGCTACTCGCCGCTGTGCGTCGCGCCGTCGCGGCTGCAGTCGCCGATCTCGCCGTTCGCGCCGCGCGAGCTGTCGGCGCGCGGCATCGAGCGGCAGATCCGCGCCTTCGTGCGCTGCGCGGCGCTGGCGCGCGAGGCCGGCTACGACGGTGTCGAGATCATGGGCAGCGAGGGCTACCTGATCAACCAGTTCCTGGTCACGCACACCAACCAGCGCGGCGACGGCTGGGGCGGTTCGTACGAGAACCGCATGCGCCTGCCGGTCGAGATCGTGCGCCGCGTGCGCGAGGCGGTGGGGCCGGATTTCATCCTGGTCTACCGGCTGTCGATGATCGACCTGATCCCCGACGGCAGCAGCTGGCCGGAGGTGGTGGCGCTCGCGAAGGCGGTCACGCAGGCCGGCGCGACGATCCTGAACACCGGCATCGGCTGGCACGAGGCGCGCGTGCCGACCATCGCCACCAGCGTGCCGCGCGGCGCCTTCGCGTCGGTCACGCAGACCATGCGGCGCGAGCTGCGCGTGGCCGGGCTGACGATCCCCCTGGTCACCAGCAATCGCATCAACACGCCCGAGCTGGCCGAGCGGCTGCTGGCCGACGGCTGTGCCGACGTGGTGAGCCTGGCGCG
This sequence comes from Rhizobacter sp. P2_D12, assembly GCF_056404395.1. Taxonomy (NCBI): domain Bacteria; kingdom Pseudomonadati; phylum Pseudomonadota; class Betaproteobacteria; order Burkholderiales; family Sphaerotilaceae; genus Rhizobacter; species Rhizobacter sp. P2_D12. Next base: position 3,762 of record NZ_JBFUEB010000031.1, read on the forward strand.
CCCGCTGCTGGCCGACCCGGACTTCGTCAACAAGGCGGCGGCCGGGCGCGCGCAGTCGATCAACACCTGCATCGCCTGCAACCAGGCCTGCCTGGACCATGCGTTCCAGGCGCAGCTCGCGACCTGCCTGGTCAACCCGCGCGCGGCGCGCGAGACGGTGCTGGTGCAGCGTCCGGCGGCGCAGCGCAAGCGCATCGCGGTGGTCGGGGCCGGTCCGGCCGGGCTGGCGGCGGCCTGCACGCTGGCCGAGCGCGGCCATGCGGTCGACCTGTTCGATGCGGCCGGCGAGATCGGCGGCCAGTTCAACCTGGCGCGGCGCGTGCCGGGCAAGGAGGAGTTCAGCGAGACGCTGCGCTATTTCGGCCAGCGGCTCGCCGATGCCGGCGTCAACCTGCGGCTCAACACGCGCGCCAACACCGCGACGCTCGCGGCCGGCGACTACGCGCAGGTGCTGCTGGCCACCGGCGTCACGCCGCGCGACCCGAAGATCCCGGGCCAGGACCTGCCGCACGTGCTGAGCTACATCGACGTGCTGCTGCAGCGCAAGCCGGTCGGCGAGAAGGTGGCGATCATCGGCGCGGGCGGCATCGGCTTCGACGTGGCCGAGTTCCTGGTCACGCCGGCCGGCCACTCGCCGACGCTGCACCTGGACGAGTGGCGCACCGAATGGGGCGTGGCCGACCCGTCGCAGGTGCGCGGCGGCGTGGTGCCGGCCCGGCCGGCGCCGCCGGCGCGCCAGGTGGTGTTGCTGCAGCGCAAGAGCGGCAAGCTCGGCAAGGGCCTGGGCAAGACGACCGGCTGGATCCACCGCGCCGCGCTGCAGATGAAGCAGGTCGAGATGATCGGTGGCGTCCACTACGAGCGCATCACGCCGCAGGGCTTGTTCGTCACATATGGCGAAGAGCGCCGCGACGGCCAGCTGATCGAATGCGACACCGTCGTGCTGTGCGCCGGCCAGGTGCCGCAGCGCGAGCTGCTGGAACCGCTGCGCGCCGCAGGTGTGGTCACTCACCTGATCGGCGGCGCGGACGAGGCCGCGGAGCTGGATGCCAAACGCGCGATCGACCAGGGCACACGGATTGCCCTGGCGCTTGAATGAGCCGCCTGTTGCGCACCGCCTTCGTCAGCCTGCTGTTCTGCCTCGCCGGCCTGGGCGGCTGCGCCAGCCTGCCGCCGCCGGTGGCGCACGAGCCGGTGAACGCGCTGGCCGATCCGGAGAACACCGCGCTCGGCAGGTTCGTCGCGGCGAATGCGCCGGCAGCGGGCATCTCCGGCTTTCGCGTGCTTGCGTCGGGCGACGATGCCTTCGCCGCGCTGACCGCGCTGGCCGATCGCGCACAGAAGACGCTGGACCTGCAGTACTACCTGATCCACAGCGACGCCTCGTCGCGCGCGCTGATGCAGCGCGTGCGCGCGGCGGCCGACCGCGGCGTGCGGGTGCGGCTGCTGATCGACGACCTGAACACCGCCGGCCAGGACGACGCGCTGATGCGCCTGACGCAGCACCCGCGCATCGAGGTGCGGCTGTACAACCCGTTTCCGTCCGGGCGCATGGCGACGCTGAGCCGCGTGATGGCCTCGCTGACCGACGCCGCCCGCATCAACCACCGCATGCACAACAAGATGTTCGTCGCCGACAACGCGCTGGCGGCGACCGGCGGGCGCAACCTGGGCGACGCCTACTTCGTGCAGAGCACGCAGAGCAACTTCCTGGACATCGACGTGCTGGTGGCCGGGCCGGCGGTGCGCGCGCTGTCGGCGGTGTTCGACGGCTTCTGGAACGACCCGCTGGCCTACTCGATCGGCGTGTTGGTCGACCTGCCGCCTGCACCACCGCCATCGGCCAGCGGCGCCTCGGCACCCGACCAGGCGGCCAGCGCGCTGGCCGGCGAAGCGGCGGCCTCGGCGCCGGCGATCGTCGCGAGCGCCGCCAGTTCGCCGCTCGGCAGCGAGCTGGCGCGCAACCAGCTGAAGCTGGTGTGGGCGCCGTCGCGCGTGCTGGCCGACAAGCCGACCAAGGCCAGCGCGCCGGCCACCGAGGAGGCGCCCGCGCCGTCGCACGAGGTGATCAGCGACGACGTCGAGGGCCTGCTGCGCGGTGCGCGCAGCGAGATCGTGCTGATCTCGCCGTACTTCGTGCCCGGCGCGCGCGGCATGGCGCTGATCGACGACCTGAAGCGCCGCGGCGTGCGGCTGCGCGTGCTGACCAATTCGCTGGCCACCACCGACGCGCCGGCGGTGCACATCGGCTATGCGCGCTACCGCGAGGCGATGCTGAAGGCCGGCGTCGACCTGCGCGAGTTGCGCGTGCACCTGGACCTGCCGCGCAGCAAGGTCGGCTCGTTCGGTTCGTCGCAGGCCTCGCTGCATGCCAAGGTGCTGGTGATCGACCAGCGCGACGTGCTGATCGGCTCGATGAACATGGACGCGCGCTCGGCGCGGCTGAACACCGAGATGGGCGTCGTGATGCACAGCCCCGAGATCGCGCGCCAGCTGCTGCAGCTGTACGACGAGGTCAGCAGCGCCAACAGCTACCGGCTGTCGCTCGACCCGGACGGCCGGCTGCTGTGGACGCTGTCGCCGCCCGGCGGCGCGCCGAAGGTGCTGACCAGCGAACCCGAGGCCAGCCTGTGGCTGAGGCTGACGGTGAAGCTGCTGTCGCCGTTCGCGCCCGAAGAGATGCTGTGAGCCGGGAAGGATTTCACGGAGACTTCACGACCGGTTCACCTGTCCCGCTTGCGGCACTGAGATGATGCCGCCCGTGCGCCGTCGAGAGCATGGCGCGGCTGGGGGAGGGAGAACCCGTGGGATTGAATCGAAAGCAATGGGCCGGCATCGGCGTGGCCGCGGTGCTGGTGGCCGGCGGGATCGTCGCCGCGACGATCGGCTGGTCGCGCTTCGGCGGCAGCATCAACGCGCTCGAGGTGGACCTCGGGCATCCGCAGGCCTACGTGTCGACACCGGCGCTGTCGCGCCTGCCGCGCGACCTGGTCAAGGCGCCGGTGCTGCGCGAGGTGCTGACCGAGGACTTCGCGTTCTATTACGAAGAGCATGAAAGCCGCCTCGGCCTGCAGGGCGCGCTGAAGCGCATCGCCTTCGAGCACGACACCACGCTCGCCGACAAGCTGATCGAGCTGGCGCTCGACGAGCCGGCCGAGATGGCGTTCTGGACCGATGCCAAGGGCGCGCCGCGCCACTGGGTGATGGCGATGACGCGCGGCGTGCTGGCCCGCACGCTGCAGGGTGCCGCGACGCTCGCCACCAACGACCGCCAGTTCAGCGTGATCGACCAGGTCCGCGTCAACGGCGACACGCTGCCGGTGTACGCGCTGGTGCTGTCGCCGCGCCGCACGCTGGCGCTGGTCGCGCAGGGCAACCGCGTCGTCGTGCTGAGCGACCCCGGCCTGCTGTTCGATGGCGAGCGCCAGGTCGACGTCCATTCGCGCGACGTCGTCGCCGGCCTGCTGTCGGCCGACCCGAAGGCGCAGGCGCTGTACCGGCGCAACTTCGGCCTCGGCGAGGCGGGCAACGCCCACACCCTCGTCGCGGATGCGCGGCTGATGTCGTTCGGCTACCAGCACTTCTTCCCCGGCCTGAAGGCCTTGCGCTTCGACCTGGCGCCGGGCGGCGCGGTGCTGGCCACGCAGCTGCGCGTCGAGGGTGCCGCCGCGTTGCCGGCCGCGCCGGCCGACCGCGCGCTGTGGTCTGCCGTGCCGGCCAACCCGGCCGCCTGCACGCTGCTGCCGGCCGAGTGGGCGCGTGCCAAGGCGGTGGCCGGCGCGGCCGGCTGGAGCGCGCTGGCCGACCAGCTGGACGGGCCGGCCGCGATCTGCTGGTACCCGCGCTCGCAGTTCCACACGCCGCTCGTCGTCGCGCAGCTGAAGGACGGCGCCGCCGATCCGTCGGCCTCGCTCGACGCGCTGACGGCCTGGCTGCTGCCCGCGAAGGCCGCGACGCTGTCGCCTGCCGCGCGCGCCGGCGTCAACCGCTGGCAGCGCGAGGTCAGCGCGCCGTGGGGGCCGCATGGCGACGGCGACGCCAGCACCTACCGGCCGACGCTGGCGCGCCAGGGTCGCTGGATCAGCTTCTCGCCCGACGATGCGCTGGTCGACCTGGCGCTCGATGCCCAGGCACGGCGCTTCCCCAGCGTGGCCGACAGCCTGCCGCCCGGGCGCGCGACGCTGGCGGTGATCGCGCCGCGCCAGGTGGCCGAGCTGGCCCGGCGCGAGGCCTTCGCGGTGCTGCCGCCGGAGCAGGAGCTGTTCCGCCAGGCGGCCGAGCGCCAGCTGGTGCCGCGGCTCGACGCGCTCGGCAAACTGCCGCTGTCGCGTGCGCTGGCCGACGGCAAGCCGGATGCGAACGGCTGGGTCGCGGTCGACTGGCAGTCGCTGGCCGCACTGCCGGCACCGAAGGGGCGCTGATGAACGGCTTCATGCCCACCCGGCGCGCGTTGCTGTTGGCCGGTGCGCTGCTCGCGACCGGCAGCGAGGCCGCACCTGCACCTGCGCCCACGCCGCTCGACCGCGCGCAGTCGCAGCGTTTTCGCGACTGGATGACGCTGCTGATCCATGCGCAGATCGAGCGCGGCCCGACGCCGCGCTGGACGCACCGCGACTGCGCCGGCCTGGTGCGCTTCGCGGTCGCCGAATCGCTGCGCGAGCACGACCTGGCGTGGAAGCGCGCCAACGGCCTGCTCGGCATGCGCCTGCCGCCCGACCTGGATGCCGGCAGCACCCAGGGCCTGCGCCACGCGTGGCGCCGCGCCGACGGCACGCGCGATGCCTTCGTCGGCGCGCTCGAACTGGTGCAGGAGAACACCCGCCCGGTCGCGCGCCAGCTGACGCAGGCGGTGGCCGGCGACCTGCTGTTCTACGACTTCGGCGACGAGCAGCACCTGATGGTCTGGATGGGCCGCTACATCGCGTACCACACCGGCCGCATCGAGGCCCACGACAACGGCCTGCGCGCGGTGCGCGCGGACCAGCTCCTCGGATGGAAGGACACGCGCTGGCGGCCTTCCGACGACAACCCCAACTTCTCGGGCGTCCATCGACTGGCGTTCCTCGCATGAAGACCTTGCACAAGATCTCCTGGCCCGCACTGGCCCTGGCAGCGTTGCTCGCACTGCCGCCCCTGGCCCCGGCGGCACCGTCGGCACCGGTGCCATTGCCCAACGCCTGGGCACCGTTCTCCGGCGAGCCCTTCTTCCTGTTGTCCGACGCGACCTTCGGCAGCACCGAGCTCGCGAAGGTGCGGCTCGAGGTCAATGCGCCGCAGATGCTGGAACAGGCCGGCGGCGTCGACGTGCTGGTCTACCGCATCCCGCAGCCGCTCGATTTCCTGCAGCGCCAGAAGAACCTGCACCGCGTGCAGGTCGACGCGCGGCCGGCCGAGCCGGGCCTGTCGAACACGCTGACGCACCTGTGGGACAACTGGGCCGTCAAGTCGCGCCTGGCGTGGCAGAAGCTGTTCTCGAGCGACGCGCGCCAGGCCGTCACGACCCAGGCGCCGGAACTGAAGACGCCGAAGGCGCTGACGCGTCCGTCCAGCTTCGAGGAGCCGCCGCAGTTCAAGCCGATCGCCGGCCTCGCGGTGGTCGAGCGCTTCCGTTACCCGGTGCAGGCCGCGAAGCCGATCGAGCCGCCGAAGGACCTGAAGCTCGCCGGCAGCAGCAGCGAGTTCATCAACCCGTCGCAGGGCAATGTCTGGGTGCCGATCGGCAAGCGCGCGCCGGGCCTGTACCTGGTCGAGGCGATCGCCGGCCAGCACCGCGCGACGACGCTGCTGTTCGTCAGCGACACCGTCGCGCTGACCAAGGTGTCGGGCGAGCAGATGCTGGTCTGGGCGGCGCAGCGCGGCAACGGCGCCGCGGTGCCGAAGACGCGCGTGGTGTGGACCGACGGCATCGGCGTGCTCAAGAGCGGCGCGGCCGATGCGCAAGGCCTGGTGCGGCTGGACCGCAAGGCCCCCGAGCAGACCTACGTGTTCGGCGAAGACCCGGCCGGCGGCGTCTTCATCTCCGAAAACTTCTACTACGACAGCGAGATCTACGCCGCCAAGGTCTATGCCGTCACCGACCGCCCGCTGTACCGTCCCGGCGACTGGGTGCAGGTGAAGGTGACCGGCCGCGAGTTCCGCAGCGCCCGCGAATCGGTGAGCCTGAAGGACGGGCCGCTCACGCTGCAGGCGCTGGACCCGGCCGGCCAGGTGATCGCGACGCAGGCGCTGCGCTTCAGTGGCACGCAAGGGGCCGACACCCGCTTCGCGCTGCCCGACAACGCGTCCGCCGGCGGCTACGAGCTGCGCCTGGCGATGGGCGAGGACGTCTACACCGCGGCCTTCCGCGTCGCCGACTACCAGAAGCCGCACTTCGAGATCACGCTGCTGGCCGACAAGCCCGACTTCGCCACCGGCGAGCGCATCGGCGGCAAGCTGCAGCTGACCTACCCGGACGGCAAGCCGGTGGCCCGTGCCCGCGTCAGCCTGACGGCGCGCGCGCAGAAGCTGACGATGGTCGAGGGTGAGCTGGACTACGGCGGCCAGTTCCCGCTCAAGCTGACGCAGGACGAGCTGCAGACCGATGGCAATGGCGTCGCGAGCTTCTCGCTGCCGCCGGCCGACCAGCCGAGCCGCTACATCCTGACCGCGCTCGCGACCGACGGCGCCGCCTGGCGCGTGCGCACCTCGAAGGAGATCCTGGTCGAGCGCGGCAGCGGCTCGTACAAGCTGACGCCGGACCGCCAGTTCTCGAAGCCGGACGAGGCCGTCGCGTTCAAGCTGGCCGCCGGCACCCAGGCCGCCGCGGATGCCGCGCGCCCGGCGCGCTGGGAATGGCTGCGGCTCGAGAACCGCGCCAAGGAATCGGGCGCGATGCCGGCCGGCGACGTGCTGAGCCTGCGCTTCCCGCAGCCCGGTGCCTACACGGTGACGCTGCGCGACGACAAGGGCCGCATCGTCGCGGCCGCCCCGCACTGGGTCAGCGGCGACGGCCTGAAGGCCCCCGCCGGCAGCATCACGATGGTGTTCAACCGCGCCGCCTACCGCGCCGGCGACACCGCCGAACTGCTGCTCGGCTTCCCGGAGCCGGTCGACAACGCGCTGCTGACGCTGGAGCGCGACCGCGTCGAGGCCACCGCGGTGCTGGGCCAGCCGGCCGCGTGGGTCAAGAGCGAGCGCCTCGGCCCGACGCAATGGAAGCTGACGCTGCCGGTGCGCGAGGAGATGAGCCCGAACATGACCGTGTCCGTGGCTTACGTGAAGAACGGCGACTACGTGTTCCAGAACCAGGGCCTGCTGGTCGAGCAGCCGCGCATCGCGCTCGGCCTGCGCACCGACAAGCCGGTCTATGCGCCGGGCGAGCTGGTCACCGTCGACGTCGACACGCGGCTCGCCGGCCAGCCGGTGGCGGCCGAGGTCGCGGTCGGCGTGGTCGACGAGATGATCTACGTGCTGCAGCCGGAGATCGCGCCGGCCATCGAGGATTTCTTCTACCACCCGCGGCGCAACAACGTGCGCACCAGCGCCAGCCTGTCCTTCATCGGCTACGACCTCGCGACCAGCAAGCTCGGCGTGCTGCCCTCGTCGCGCCAGGTGAACCAGCGCGCGGTGAAGGTGCTGGAGCGCCCGCGGCGCGACAACGTCGACACGGCGGCCTGGGAGCCGCGGCTGTCGACCGATGCGAGCGGCCATGCGCGCTTCAACTTCCGCATGCCCGACTCGCTGACGCGCTGGCGCATCACCGCGCGGGCCATGCAGGCGGGCGGCGCGGTCGGCCAGCAGGTCGGCTGGGTGCGCTCGGACAAGCCGTTCTACGCCAAGTGGACCAGCCCCGACTGGCAGCGCGAGGGCGACCGCGCGCAGGCGTCGATCGCGCTGTTCAACCAGACCGGCCAGCCGGCGCGCATCGAATGGGAGGCGCGCGGGCCGGGCGTCGAGCGCAAGGAGACGCTGAGCGTGCAGCCGGGCATCAACTTCGTCGCGCTGCCGATCGCGGCCGACCGCGTCGGCGCCGCCGGCGTCAGCCTGGTGCTGCGCCAGGATGGGCGCGTCGTCGACCAGCTCGACACCACGTTGCAGCGCCTGCCGGTGGCCTGGCGTGCGCCGCGCGAGCAGGTGCTCGACATGGCGGCAGGCAGCGCGGCGCTGAAGCTGCCGCCGGACGCGACCCGCGTGCGCGTGGCCTTCGCGCAGGACGCGGCGGCCGGCGCCTTCAACCGCTGGATGGAGGACCTGATCGACTTCCCGTACGGCTGCGTCGAGCAGACGGCCAGCCGCATGCTGCCGCTGTCGATCGCGCTGCAGTCGCTGTCGCCGGCCCAGCAGCCGCTGGCGCCGCAGCTGACGCAGCGGCTGTCGACGGCGCGGCTGTCGCTCGCGCAGATGGCCGGGCCGCAGGCACGCTTCGGCTGGTGGGGTCGCGGCATGGCCGACGACGCCTTCCTGACCGCCTATGCGTACTACGCCGACTGGCGCGCGACGCAGGCGCTGCGCAGCAGCCTGCCCGACGAGCACTGGCAGCGGCTGCTGGACGTGTACGCGAAGGAGGGCAGCACGCTGTCGCCGCTGCAGCGCGCGCTGGCGCTGTCGTGGATGCAGGAGATGGGGCTGCCGGTGGGCGCGATGAACGCGAGCCTGGTCGAGCAGCTGGCGGCGCAGGCGGCCGACCCGGTGCCCGCCGAGGCACCGCGCGGCAGCTGGGTGATGACCGATGGCGACGCGGCCGGCGCGCGCGACATCGCGCTGGTGCTCGCGGTCGACACCGCACAGCGGGCGAAGGGCACGCCCGCGGCCGAGCAGCGCGTCGCGGCCGATGCCGCCGCGTTGCGGCTGGGTGGCTCGGCGTCGCCGTTCGTGCAATCGCTGCTGATGGCGACGCGGCGCAGCGGCACCGATCAGGCCGGCGAGTTGCTGGGCCGGGTGGGACAGGGCATGCCGACCTTCGACCGGGCGCAGACGCTGCTGTGGCTGCAGCGGGCGCTCGGGCGCAAGCCGGACGTGGCCACCGACGTGAGCCTGGCCGCGCCGTGGCAGCGCAGCGTGGGCAGCAGCGGTGAGGTCACATGGACGCTGCCGGCCGCAGCCGCGCTGCCGGCCACGCTGGCCCTGCCTCCCGGCACCAAGGCGGCCTGGGCCTACGTCAGCTACGAAAGCAGCGAGGCGCAGGCGCCGGTGCTGCCGGTGACGCTGGAGCGCACGCTGTGGCGCGTCGTCACGGTGCCGAAGGCCGCGGCAGCAGCCTCGCAACCGGGTTCGCCCGACAACGCGCGCATGAACGTCACGCTGGAGCCGGTCGCGCCCGGCACGCCGCTGGACACCAACACGCTGTACCTGGACCAGATCAAACTCGGTGCACCGAAGGCGATGCGTTGGGCGCTGGTCGAAGCGGCGCTGCCGCCGGGCGCGGCGGTGGAGGGCAGCACCTGGGGCCTGGACCTGAACGGCCAGCCGCTGGAACGCGCGCAGCACGAGCCGACGCCGCAAGGCTATGCGGTGCCGGTCGAGAAGCTGGCGGCTGGCGGTTCGGTCACGCTGCGCCACCTGGTGCGCTTCGCACAGCGCGGCCAGTTCAAGCTGCCGCCGCTGCGCGTGCACCGCATGTACCAGCCGGAGGCCAAGGGCGTGGACGGCAGCGGTGCCTGGGCCACGGTCGAGGTGCGCTGAGGTCGGCATGGGCATCCGTTTCTTCCTCGTCATCGCGCTGTTCGCCGCCTGCGGCGCGCAGGCCACGCCGGCCACGCGCCTCGCGTGGCTGCAGGGTGACGAGACGGTCGCGCTGCAGCGCAGCGGCGAGGGCGCGCAGCCGATGGCTGCGCCGCCGCGCACGCCGCTCGGCAGCAGCTGGAAGCTGTTCGTCCACGGCTACCTGGCGGCGCGCGGGGTGCAGGAGCCGGCCTACCGCTGCGAGGCGGTGCAGCGCCTGCCGGACGATGACTACTGCTGCGACCCCGGCGCCTCCATCGGGCGCGACGAGGCGCTCGCGCGGTCCTGCGGCCCGTACTTCGAGCCGAAGCGGCTCGCGCTGTCGGCCGACGACTGGGCGCGCTTCTGGCGTGCGCAGGAGGCACCGGCCTGGCTGCAGCGGCTGGACGCGATGCAGCCCGGCACCGAGGTCGCGGTGGCCGAGCTGCTGCAGGCGCTGCGCCACGTGCCGGTGGCGTCTCGGCTGGCGGCGCGACAGGCCCTGCTGCCGCTGGCCACGCGCGATGCCGCGGTGCTGGCCGCGCTCGGCAGCGGCCCGCGCTTCAAGACCTGGTCGTGGCGCATCGACGGCGAACGCGCCGGCGGCGCCACCGGCTGGCTGGCCGACGGCACGCCGTTCTGGTTCGGCGCGGCCGGCACCAGCCGCACGGCGCTGCAGGCGCAGGCGCCGTGGATCGCGCGGCAGTGGTCGGCGCACGGGCTCGCGGCGCCGCGCGTCGACGCTGCGGCGCTGGCCGCGCAACCCTGCATCGACGTGCGCTTCTTCCAGCGCTACGCGATCCGCGCCGTACTGCGCGCCGACGGCAGCGAGGCACCGGTCGGTCCGTTGAACGGTCGTTATCGCATCGAGTTCCGCAACGGCACGCAGCTGAGCATCGACGCGCTGCCGGCGCTGCAATTGCGCATCGAGGGCGACGGCTCGGTGATCGTCGCGCGGCTGGCGCTGGAGGATTACGTGGCCCGCGTCGTCGACCGCGAAGGCCGTGCGACCGAGACCGAGGCGGCGCGCGCGCTGGCCGTCGCGGCGCGCAGCTACGTGCTGCAGAACGCGCCGCAGGCCGAGGCCTGCCGCCAGATCGCCGACGACAGCCGCACGCAGCGCGTCGGCCCGAACCCGCCGAGCGAGGCGGCGCGCGCGGCGGCGGCCTTCACCGACGGCCTCGTGGTCGACGGCGCCGCGGTGCGCTACCACCGCGACCAGGCCTCGCCCGGCGTGCTGTCGTGGCAGGACGCGGTGGCGGCGAGCCGCCGCGGCGACGGCTTCGAGACCATCCTGCGCAGTGCCTGGCCCGGCATGACGCTGGCCGGCGCGCAGGCCGGCGCCGACTGCGAGRCGCTGCCGCAGGCGCATGCCTGGCTGCTGCAGCGCCAGCAGCGCTGGCGCGAGCTGCTGCGCCGCGAGGCCGGCTACCAGGCGCTCGGGCCGGAACTGCGCGTGTGCCAGCTGGCGATGGGCACGCCGCACTCCGACCAGCGGCGGCTCGAGATCCGCGTGCGCGAGTGGCTGACGCGCGAAGGCCGCGTGACGCTGATCCACGAATACCTGCACCTCGCCTTCCGCGACCACCCGCGCGGCCAGGACGAGGCCTACATCGAACGACTGGCACAGCGATTGGCCGACTCATGAAGATGCTTCTTCCCCTGCTGCTGGCCGCCTCGGCCGGCGCTGCCGCGGCACAGGCCGCGATCGACGCACCGACCTCCGGCTGGCGCAGTTCGCCGCCGCGCCAGCGCGATTTCGTACAGGAGGTGCACTACCCGGCCGCCAGCGTCAACGTCAACGGCCGCTCGGCCAGCGCGCTGATCCGCGGGCACATCGGCGCCACGGCGAAGCCGCGGGCCGACGGCGCGCGCCAGCCGGCGCGGCTGGTGGTCGACGGGGTCGCGATGCCGCTGTCGGTCGACGAGGGTGGCGGCTTCGCACGGCCCTGGTCCTTCGGCAGCGGCAGCCACGGCGTCGAGGTGCGCGCACCCGGCGGCGGCCCGGCCAGGCGCACGCAGTTCTACGAGGCGCAGTCCGGCCGCGTGCCGACGCGGCTGCGCGTCGTGCTGAGCTGGGACAGCGACAACACCGACCTCGACCTGCACGTGGTCTCGCCCGATGGCGAGCATGTGTTCTATGGCTCGCGCGTGGCCGGCAACGGCGGCGCGCTCGACGTCGACGTGACGACCGGCTTCGGCCCCGAGATCTTCGCGACGCCGAGCCCGGTGCGCGGCGCCTACCACGTGTTCGTCAACTACTACGGCGCCGGCGAGCAACGCGACGTGATCACCACCGCGCAGGTCGCGATCGTCGAGGACGAGGGCACGCCGCGCGAGAAGCAGCAGGTGTTCCGCGTGCCGATGCGCAAGCCCGGCGAGCTGACGCTGGTGCATTCCTTCCTCGTGCCCTGAAGCGCCCGCTGGCCGCCCTGCTGGCCGCCTGCGCGCTGGGCTCGGCGCAGGCCGATCCGGACGTGGTGATGACGCACCCGCCGGCGGCTGGACCTACAGCGGCATTTCCGACGGCCCGGGCCGCGTCACGTACGCCTACCCGAACAACCTGGTCGAGCGCGGCGGCCAGCGCCAGCGCACGCTGGTCGAGGGCCGCCTGAAACAGGTCGGCAGCACGCGGCGCACGCCGACGATGGTGGTCAACGGCAATGCGATGCCGCTGTACACCGCCGACGACGGCCGCTTCGCGCGGCCCTATGCCTTCGGGCCCGGCTCCAACGGCATCGAGATCCGCGACGCCGACGGCCGCAGCCGCAAGCGCGTGCAGTCTACGAGGCCAACCGGCTGAAGACGCTGGCGAGATCCGCATCATCGGCTCCGGCCCGGAGATGTTCTCGATGACCGCGCCGATGCCGGGCGTGTACCACGTGTACGTCAACTACTGGGGCAACTTCGGGCCCGGCGGCTACCACTTCGACGAGTCGACGCGCAAGATCGGCGACCTGATGCTGGTGCGCTCGGTGCGGCGCGGTTGATGCGGCGATACTCGCTGCGCCATGCGCATCAAGCACGTCGAGGTCTTCAACGCCATCATGCTGACCGGCACGGTCAGCGGCGCCGCGCGCCTGCTGCACGTGACGCAGCCGGCCGTCACGCAGACGCTGCAGCATGCCGAGCTGCAGCTGGGCTATGCCTTGTTCACGCGCCAGCGCAACCGGCTGGTGCCCACGCGCGAGGCGCAGGCGCTGTACCCCGAGGTGCAGCGGCTGGTGTCGCAGCTCGAATCGGTGCGCCGGCTGGCCGGTGCGCTGCGCAGCGGCACGCAGGCCACGCTGCGCGTGCTGGTGGTGCCGTCGCTCGCGGTGCGCGCGCTGCCCGAGGCGCTGGTGCTGTTCCGCAAGCAGCACCCGGCGCTGCCGCTGTCGATCCGCACGCTGCATTCGCCGGAGATCGCGCAGGCCATCGCGCTGCAGGAGGGCGACCTCGGCCTCGTGTTCGGCCACAGCACGCACCCGGCGGTGCAGCAGCTGCCGGTCGCCCAAGGGCGGCTGGTCTGCGTGTCCCCGGTGCAGCCGGCACAGCGCGGCCGGCCGGCCGAGCGCCGCAGCACGGTCGAGCTGGCTGAGGTGGTGCGCGGCAGCTTCATCCGCATCGACGAGCGCGACCCGATCGGGGCGATGCTGGCCGAGCAGTGCGCGCGCGAAGGGCTGGCGCCCGAGGGCAGCATCACCGTGCAGACGCACCACATCGCGATGACGCTGGCGGCGCAGGGCTTCGGGCCGGCCATCATCGATTCGTTCACCGCCAGCGCGGCCGACGCATCGCTGCAGGTGCGCACGCTGCTGCCCGAGGTGCCGGTCGGCATCAGCGCGCTGCTGCCGCAGGGCGAGCGCTCGCCGCAGCCGGTGGCCGACCTGATCGAGGCGTTCCGCCGCGTCGTCAGCACGCCGGCCTGAACGGCGCGGCGTCGATGGCGGGCACCCGGCCCTGCATCAGCTGCGCGAGCAGCGACGCGCTGCCGCAGGCGAGCGTCAGCCCGAGCGCGCCATGGCCGGTGTTGAGCCACAGCCGGCCGACGCGCGTCGGCCCGATCAGCGGGCGCGAGCCGGGCGTCGACGGGCGCAGGCCGGCCCAGGGCTGCGGATCGCGGGTGTCGAACGCGCCGGGGAAGGTGGCGTCGGCGGCCTGCAGCATCGCGGCGATGCGGCGTTCGTCGATGCGCAGGTCGGTGCCGCGCAGCTCGGCGAAGCCGGCCACGCGCACGCGCTCGTCCAGCCGCGCATAGACCAGCTTGCGCGCGCTGTCGGTCACGCTGACCTGCGGTGCGCGCGCCGGCTGCGCGACACGCAGGCTGACGCTATAGCCCTTGATCGGCTCGATCGGCAGCGCCAGGCCCAGGGGCCGCAGCAGGCCGGCGGCGGCGGGGCCGGCCGAGACGACGAAGGCGTCGGCGGCGATCTCCTGCGCGTCGCCGCGTGCATCGGTGCAGCGCAGGGCCTGCAGCGCGCCATCCTGCTGCACGAAGCCGGTGACGCGCGTGTCCATCCGCAGCCGGGCGCCGCTCGCCTGCGCCAGCGAACGGCTCAGCTGCTGCGCATCGGTGACGGCTTCGTCCGGCGTCCAGATGCCGAATGCGATCGGCATGCCGTCGTGTGCCAGCGCCGGCTCGATGCGCCGGCAGGCGTCGGCGTCGACCAGCTCCTGCCGGCTGCCGAAGCGCGCCTGCCAGGCCAGTTGCCGCTGCGCCGCGTCGCGTTTGGCGGCGTCGCGCTGCAGCACCAGCTTGCCGGCCTGATGCACCTGCACGCCGAGCGCCGCCTCGCGCCGCCACTGCGCCAGCACGTCGCGGCTGAGGAACGACAGGCGCAGCAGCGCCTCGGTGCTGCATCTCACCTGGGCCTGCGTGCAGGCGCGGATGAAGGCCATCAGCCAGCGCCAGTGCGACAGCTGCCAGCGCGGCTGCCACGACAGCGGGCTGTCGCGCGACAGCAGCCAGCCGGGCAGCGCGCGCAGCGCGGCCGGCGTCGCGAGCGGCTCGACGTAGCTGTAGCTCAGTTGCGCGCCGTTGGCGCGGCTCGCGCCCTGGCCGGGGCTGGCGGCGGCATCGAGCAGCGTCACGTCGAAACCGCTGCGGGCGAGCGCCATCGCGGTGGCGCTGCCGACCACGCCGGCACCGACCACGCACACCGTCTTCATGCCGCGACGGCCGTGCGCTGCGCCTGGGACCACGCGACGACGGCGCGTGCGAGGGCGTCGGTAGCATCGATCACCGGCAGGCCGAGCAAGGCCTCGTCGAGCACCAGCGGCAGTTCGGTGCAGCCGAGCAGCAGCGCCTCGGCACCGCGCCGCTGCAGCGCCTGCGCGGCCTGCAGCAGCAGGTCCCGGCCGAGGTCTGGCGTGCCGGCCTTGACCGCGGCGATGCCGGGCATCACCCAGTCGACCACCTCGACCGCGGTCGGCAGCACCCAGTGCGGTGCAGGCGAGGGCGCGCGGTTCAGGTACAGGCCCGAGGCCAGCGTCGCATCGGTGGCCAGCAGCCCGACGCGGGCGCCGGGCGCGCGCCGCGCCAGCTCGGCCAGCGCGGTGTCGGCCAGGTGCAGCATCGGCAGCTGCAAGGCCGACTGCAGCGCGTCGAACCACAGGTGCGCGGTGTTGCACGGCAGCACCAGCAACCCGGCGCCGGCCGCCGCGAGCCGCTCGCCGCAGGCGCGCAGCGCCGGCAGCGGCGATTCGCCTTCGCCGCGGAATGCGGCGGTGCGGTCGGGCACCTGCGGGATGCTGCTGACGATCATCGGCACGTGGTCCTGGTCGCGCTGCGCCGGCGTGGCGGCCAGCACCTTGTGCAGGAAGTCGAGCGTCGCGAGCGGCCCCATGCCGCCCAGCACGCCGACCAGGCCGGGCGTGGGCGCGAGCATCAGGTGGCCGGCTTGTCGCTCAGCGCCTTCAGGTTGTCGCGCAGCTCCTGGCTCATCGGGGCCTGCAGGTTGATGCCCTTGGGCGGGATCGGCGACTGGAACCACTTCTTGTAGAGCGTCTCGAACTCGCCGCTCTTGATGAGCCCGGCGATGGTGTCGTCGACCAGCTTCTTGAACGCCGGGTCTTCGCGCCGCACCATGATGGCGTAGGGCTCGACCTGGATCGCGTCGCCGACCACCGCCAGTTCGGCCGGGTTGGCGGCGCTGGCCTTCAGGCCGTACAGCAGGATGTCGTCCATGCCGAACGCGACCGCGCGGCCGGTCTGCACCATCAGCGCCGATTCGGCGTGGTCCTTCGCGCCGAGCAGCTCGATGTTGAGCTTCTTCTCCTCGTTCAGGTTGCGGATGATCTTGTAGTTGGTGGTGCCGGTGGTCGACACGACGGTCTTGCCGGACAGGTCGGCAATCGTCTTCACCGGGGTGCCGGCCTTCACCAGGAAGCGCGTGCCGGTGTAGAAGTAGTTGGTCGCGAAGGCGACCTGCTTGCCGCGCTCGCTGTTGTTGGTGGTGGAGCCGCACTCGATGTCGATGGTGCCGTTCTGCAGCAGCGGGATGCGGTTGGCCGAGGTCACGGCCTGCAGCTGCACCTTCAGGTCGGCGCGGCCGGTGGCCTTTTTCACCTCGTCGACCACCTTGTTGCAGATGTCGGCGCCGAAGCCGACCGGCTGGGCCTTGTCGTCGAGGTACGAGAACGGGATCGACGACTCGCGGTACGCGACGCCGATGACGCCGCTCTGCTTGACCTTCTCGAGCGTGGTCTGGGCGCCGGCGAGCAGCGGCAGCGAGCCGGCCAGGAGGGACAGGGCACGAAGGGAACGCAGCGACATGGGGTGATCCTCGGACAGCGGTTGCGGTGCGAGGATGCTAGCGAGCTTCGTGCCCGGCGAGGCATCGGATCTTCCCCGGCCTCCATCAGGCGGGCTTATGGATCAGGCGACGACCTGCACGCCTTTCCAGAACGCGACCCGGCCCTTGATCTGCGCCGCGGCCTCGCTGGGCTCGGGGTAGTACCAGACCGCCTCCGGGTTCATCTCGCCGTTGACGAGCAGGCTGTAGTAATACGCCTGGCCCTTCCACGGGCAGCTGGTGCGGTGGTTGCTGAAGGCGACGTACTCGCGCTTCAGGCTGCTTTCGGGGAAGTAGTGGTTACCCTCGACGACGACCGTGTCGTCGCTTTCGGCGAGGGTCACGCCATTCCACACTGCTTTCATTTGCCGGCCTTTCAGGGGTGTCGGCGCATCGTAGCGGCCCGGCGGCGCAACCCCCGCGTCTGAAGGAAAGTCCGTTGACCCGCCGGGGCCGTTTTGGCTTATCGTGGATCGGCGGGGAGGATGACACAGCCCGATGCGAGGCCCGTTGAACCATGCTTTCGGCGCATGCCCGCTTCCGACGCCGCAGCCTGGCCTGGATCGGCTGGAGCCTGCCGTTGCTGGGGCTGCTGGTGATCGTTTTCATCTGGGCCTTCGTGCTGCACAGCCTGGACACCGAGCGCCAGCGCGTGATCGCCGACGCCTTCGCGAAGGCGCGCGGCATCAACCGGGCCTTCGAGGAATACACCGAGCGCGCGCTGTCCCAGGTCGACCAGATCACCGCCTTCGTTGCCTACAACGTCGAGCATTTCGGGCATGAGGCCGACCTGGCCGGCCTGCTGCGCCAGGGCCTTGCGCGCCAGCCGGGCCTGATCGCGCTCTACCTGGTCGACACCCAGGGCACGGTGGTCGGCGCCACCACGCCGCAGGCGCGCGGGCTCTACGTGGGCGACCGCGAGCACTTCCGGGTGCTCGTCGATGGCCACCACCCGGGGCTGTTCATCAGCAAGCCGGTGATCGGCCGCTTCAGCCACGATTGGACGATCCAGCTGAGCCGCCGGCTGCAGACGCAGGACGGCGCCTTCGCCGGGGCCGTGATCGTCTCGGCCGACCCGTCGTACTTCATGCGCTTCTACGACGGGCAGCCGCTGGGCCGCCTGGGCGTGATCAGCTTCGTCGGGCTCGACTGGACGGTGCGCGCGCGCCGTTCCGGCGACGACATCTGGTATGGCGAGGCGGCCAGCACCTCGTTCCTGACGCACGAGCTGGCACGCTCGAAGGAGGGCACGTTCGCGGCCACCAGCCGGCGTGACGGCGTGCCGCGGCTGCTGGCCTACAAGCAGCTGGCCGACCGGCCCTTCGTCGTATTCACCGGGCTGGCCGAGGCCGAGGTGCTGGCCGAGCACGAGGCGCGCCGCCGCACCGAACTGGGCATCGCGTCGGCCGCCAGCATGCTGCTGCTGGGCGTCTTCGGTGCCCTGACGCTGCTGGTGCAGTGGTTGCGGCGCAGCGAGGTGCGCCGGCACATCGCCGACCGGCGGCTGCGCGACGTCACCGACAACCTGCCGGCGCTGGTGGCCTACATCGACAGCGAGCAGCGTTTCCAGTTCTGCAACGCCACCTACCGCGATTGGCTGGGCATCGAGCCGTCGGCGCTGATCGGCCGCTGCGTGCGCGACGTGATCAGCCCGCAGATGTACGAGGCGCGGTGCGGCGCGATCGAGCGGGCGCTGGCCGGCGAGCGCGTCGAGTTCGAGGTCGAGACGCCGTTGAAGGGCGCGCTGCATGCGCTGCACAACGTCTACATCCCCGACCGCGCCGCCGACGGCCGGGTGCGCGGGCTGTACGCGCTGAGTGCCGACGTGTCGGCACTGAAGGCGGTGGAGCGCCAGCTGTCGGCGCTGGCGCGCATCGATGCGCTGACCGGCCTGCCGAACCGGCATGCGCTGAACGAGCGGCTGCCCGAGGCACTGGCGCGCGCCGAGCGCAGCGGCGACCTGCTGGCGCTGATGTTCATCGACGTCGACCGCTTCAAGGCCATCAACGACCGGCTCGGCCATGGCGTGGGCGACCTGGTGCTGCAGGAGTTCGCCGAGCGGCTGCGCGGCAGCGTGCGCGCCACCGACACCGTGGCGCGGCTGGCCGGCGACGAGTTCGTGGTCGTGCTCGAAGGGCTGGGCACCGACGTCGAGCCGACCGCGGTGGCGCAGAAGATCTGCGCGCAGATGGTGCGGCCGTTCGAGGTCGGCGGGCACGTGCTGGACGTGACGACCAGCATCGGCGTGGCCTTCCACCGGCACGGCCGGCTCGATCCGTCGGAGCTGCTGGCGCGGGCGGATGCGGCGCTGTATGCGGCGAAGACATCGGGGCGCAACACCTTCCAGATGTCGGGCACCTAGTACTGCCTGGCCGCGCGCGCCAGCCGCGCGCCGATGGCGGCGGCGAGCGCCTTGTCGCCGGCCACCACCACGCTGTCGCCGTGCCGCAGGATGTCCATCGTCAGCTCGGTCGGGTCGCTGTACGGCACCTGCAGCTCGTAGCGCCCGTCGTCCAGCCAGCGCGCCTTCTGCTGCGGGTGCCATTCCTCGCTGGCCACCCATTGCGCCGCATCGGCCTGGAACACCAGCGTCGCCCACTTCAGCGCGCTGCCGGCGCCGCTGTAGATGCCGTAGCCGGCGTCGAGCTCGGCTTCGAGGTCCTTCACCGCGACGTGGCGCGCGCGGCCGTCCAGCGGCCTGGCCTCCTGCACCGCATCGAGCGCGAAGCGGCGCAGCCCCTCGCTCGCATGGCACCAGGCGTCCAGGTACCAGGTGTTGCGGTAGTTCACCAGCCGCTGCGGCGACACCTCGCGCTCGCTGGTGCTGCGGTCGCTGCGCTTGAAGTAGCGCAGCCACACGCGCTTGCGCTGCACCAGCGCGCTGCCCAGCAGCTCGAAATACCGGCTGGGCGTGCGCCGGCGCGCGGTGACGATCATCTTGACCCGGCGCATCAGCTCGCGCGCCTCGCTCTCGTCGGCGCCCAGCATGCCCTGCAGCTTGTCGACCATCGGCTGCAGGTGGCGCGACAGCACGCCGTCGTCGTCCAGCCCCGCCAGCAGCTGGTGCATCGTCAGCAGCGCATGGATCTCCTTCTCGCTGAACCACACGCCGGGCAGCTCGTGCCGCGCACCCGGGGCGGTGCCGCCGGCCTGCTCGAAGCGGTAGCCGTTGTCGAAGCGGTCGTAGACGATGGGCGCGCTGAGCCGGTCGCGCAGGTACTGCAGGTCGCGCTTGAGCGTGGCGGGCGAGACGTCCAGCTCGTCGCGCAGCGCGTCGAAGCTGACGCAGCCGCGGCTGCGCAGCAGCAGTTCGATCTTGTAGAAGCGTTCGGTGCGGTCCATGGGGTGGATGCGGTTGCCAGAGTGGTGGCTCACCAGATGAGCCAGCCGCGCGAGCATACCCGGATGTCGTGCCGGTGCCACGCGATCCGGTGGCTCATTCTGTGAGCCACCCGGCCGCAACACTTCGCTCCATTGCCGCATCTTCCGCGGCGAAACCACCGGAGCCGATCCATGACCACCGACCTGCACACGCAACCCCTGCCTGCCAGCCTGACCGCGCACGAGCACATCGGCTTCGAACTGGGCTGGGACTACGCCCACTACAAGGTGGCGCCGCCCGCGCCCTACATCAGCGAGCCGTCGGCGCTGTACAACGGATTGATGGCCGGGCAGGCCGCCTTCGGCACGCGCACGCTGCAGCCGACGCGGCACGTGCGCAAGTGGCTGCAGCTGCGCCTGCATGCCTGGCTGCGCGGCCGCAGCGTCGAGCTGGTGCAGGTGACGCCGCACTTCCTGCAGCAGATCGACGTGAGCCACTGCCCGATCACGCGCGCCGAGCTGTCGTCGGCCGCCGAGGCCCCGGCCAGCGAAGGCAGCAGCGCGTCGATCGACCGCGTGCGCAGCGATGCCGGCTATGCCGCCGGCAACCTGGCCGTGATGAGCGTGAAGGCCAACCACGCGAAGGCGGCGCACGGCTTGCGCGATGCGCTGCAGTTCGTCGAGCTGGTCGAGGCCGGCCCGCTGGGTGGGCTCGACGGGCTGACGGCCGAGCAGTGGTCGCGCGTCGCGGTGCTGTGCAGCTTCGTCGAGCCGCTGTCGCACGAAGAAGCCAGCGCGCTGCCGATGCTGGTGCTGCCGCCGAACCGGCTGCGCCTGTTCAACCCGGTGYAGGCGCTGCAGGCCTTCATCAGCCAGCAGCTCACCACGCCGGGCTGGAGCCACCGCATGACGCGCCTCGAAGACCTGCTGCCCGGCAAGCTGGTGCGGCGCGCCTTCCAGACCTTCTTCCATGCGCTGCTGCCGCGCGTGCTCGAGGCGGGGCGCAACACCACGCCGCAGGCCCTGCGCTGGGCGATCGAGGATGCGTGGCGCAACCCGCTGGTGCTGCAGCGCTGGACGATCTTCGCGCGCCAACTCAGCGCGGCGCAGTGCGAGGCGCTGGTGCAGCGAGCCAGCGCCCGCAAGCTCGGCACCACGCACGTCGAATGCGTCAGCGACGAGCAGGCCACCGACGGCTGGCAGATCGATTCGCGCGGCTACGTGCCGCACGCGGTGCTGGTGCGCCGCACCGCGGCGGGCGCGCCGCGCCGGCTGCGGCCGGATGCATTCCCGCCCGCGGGCGAGCCGCGCCAGGCCAGCCTGCCGCTGCAGTGAGCCGAAGGGCGACACCCAATCCAGGGAGGAAGAGGAGAGCCGCCGGGGGAGGGCGGGAAGGGCAGGGAGACGGAGGACGATCGGGCCAGGGGAAAAGGGGCGATGTAAAAGAGGCTTTACATTCGCCTGCGCTGTTCGTAAGATCGAATGGAAAGCACCCTTTACACCGAAAGCCGCCGATGAAACTTTTCTCGCCCTTCCCCCGCCGCTATCTGTTCGAGTTGGGTGCCGCGATGCTGGTCTATGCGCTGGTGCTGTGCAGTTCGATCTTCCTGTTGAAGACCGGGTATTTCGAGGGCGCATCGGCGACGCTGGTGGCGCTGCTGCCGACCTTGCCGTGCATCGGCGCTTGCTGGGCGATCCTGCGGCAGTTCCGCCGGCTCGATGAGTTGCAACTGCGGGTGCAGCTGGAGGCACTGGGGTTCGCGTTCGCCGGGACCGCGCTGCTGACCTTCAGCTACGGCTTCCTGGAAGGGGTGGGGTGGCGACCGCTGTCGATGTTCGTCGTGTGGCCGATGATGGCGACGCTGTGGCTGGTCGGGCTGGCGGTGGCGGCGAGGCGCTATCGGTGAAGAACCACCTGAAGGCCTTGCGGGCCGAGCGGGGGTGGTCGCAGAACGACCTGGCCGAGCGGCTGGGCGTGTCGAGGCAGACGGTCAATGCGATCGAGAACGAGCGGTACGACCCGAGCTTGCCGCTGGCGTTTCAGATCTCGCGCTTGTTCGGGTTGCCGTTGGAGGCGATCTTCGATGCGTCTTCCCTGGTCTGAACTTCGCTGGTCTGAGCGGGCGAAGGCGCGGGCGGGTGAGCGGGGGCGCGCCGGATGGCGCGGTCATCGCCCCTGGGGGCGATGACTCCCCTGCGCTGCCTGGTTTCAAGGCCCGTCGCCGAAACTCCCGCCGCTCGCTGTGGTCAAACAGTCGGCGACAAGCCAGTCCACGAAGCGCGCTGGCGCGCGCGGGCCTTGAAACCAGCCAGCTCCGGCGCCCCACCCTGATTGGCGCGCCCCAGCTCACCCGCCCGCGCCTTCGCCGACACGCCGTGCCGTGCCAGAAAGAATCCAGAAAGACAAGGCGCGTTGAAATGCGCTCGCGGGTGCGGGTCCCGGATTGCGCTGCGCTCCATCCGGGCTACAGGTCGTAGCCCGGATGCCAATCCGGGACAACGCGTGTCGCGCAGGAATCACGCACGCATGAGCAAACCACCTCCTGACAAGGCGATGTCAGCAGCAGCACAGCACGATTTCCCCATCCCCCTAGAAATTAAATCAAACGTTTGATTAAGTTTGATAGAGTGCGCCCCTCGCATCGTCCAGCACCATGTCCGCCCTCCCCAAAGACCCCCCACGCGCGCCGCGCAGCGACGGTGAGCAGTCGCGCGAGCGCCTGCTGCTGGCGGGGCTGCGCCTGTTCGCACAGCACGGCTTCAACAAGACCTCGACGCGCGAGATCGCCGAAGCGGCCCAGGTCAACATCGCCGCCATCAGCTACTACTTCGGCGACAAGGCCGGGCTGTACCGCGCGGTGTTCGCCGGCCCGCTCAGCACGCCGGCCGACGACATCGCGCGCTATGCCGACCCGGTCCTGACGCTGCCGGATGCGCTGCACGGCCTGTACGCCGGCTTCATCGAGCCGCTCAAGCACAGCGACATGACGCAGCAGTGCATGCGGCTGCACGTGCGCGAGATGCTGGAACCCACCGGCGTCTGGCAGGACGAGATCGTCAACGGCATCAAGCCGAGGCACGACGCGCTGGTCGCGCTGCTGGCGCGCCACCTCGGGCTGAAGCGCACCGACGACGAGCTGCACCGGCTGGCGATCTGCATCGCCGCGCTGGGCGTGCACATGCAGATCGCGCAGGACGTCACCGACACGCTGGCGCCGCGCCTGAACAGCCAGCCGCGCGCGCTCGACCTGTGGTCCGAGCGCCTCGTGATGTACGCGCTGGCCATGATCGACGCCGAAGGGCGCCGCCGCAAACAGGAGAAAAAATGAAGAGACTGACCCGGTCGGTGCCGGCCGTTGTCGTGGCCGCCGCGCTCGCGGCCTGCGCCAGCGCACCGCCCGAGCCTGCCGTCGCGCCGTCGCAGGCGCCCACCCAGTGGTACGCGCCCCTGCCGCATGGCGGCCGTCAAGCCGACCTGGCGCAGTGGTGGCAGCAGTTCAACGACCCGGTGCTGTCGCAGATGATCGACGCCGCGCAGGCCGTCAGCCCGTCGCTCGCGTCGGCGCGTTCGCGCCTGGCGCAATCGCAGGCCACGCGCACCGGCGCCGGTGCGGCCCTGCTGCCGACGCTGGACGCCAATGCCAGCGCGTCGCGCAGCCGGCCGGACCTTGCCACGCCGATCACCAACACCGCGTCGGTCGGGCTGCAGGCGGCCTGGGAGATCGACGTGTTCGGCGCCAACCGCGCCGGCCGCGACGCCGCACAGTACCGCCTCGAAGG
The DNA here is from genome assembly GCF_056404395.1 of Rhizobacter sp. P2_D12. Lineage (NCBI taxonomy): Bacteria > Pseudomonadati > Pseudomonadota > Betaproteobacteria > Burkholderiales > Sphaerotilaceae > Rhizobacter > Rhizobacter sp. P2_D12. Next base: position 27,317 of record NZ_JBFUEB010000031.1, read on the forward strand.
CGCCGAGGCCGGCTGGCACGATGCCCGTGTCTCGGTGGCGGCCGAGACGGCCAACGCCTACTTGGGCCTGCGCGCCTGCGAGGCACAACTGGCGCAGACCGAGACCGATGCCAAGTCGCGCGCCGAGACCGCCCGGCTGACCGACCTGAGTGCCAAGGCGGGCTTCCAGCCGCCGGCCACCGCGGCGCTGTCTCGCGCCAGCGCGGCCCAGGGCGCGAGCCTGCTGACCGCCCAGCGCGCCCAGTGCGACGTCGCAGTCAAGTCCCTGGTCGCGCTGACCGGGCTCGAAGAGAACGCGCTGCGGGCGCAACTGGCCGCGCGCAGCGCGCAGATTCCGCAGCCGGCCGAGATCGACGTCGCCGGCGTGCCGGCCGACGTGTTGAACCAGCGTCCCGACGTCTTCACCGCCGCGCGCGAGGTGACTGCCGCCAGCGCCGACGTGTCGGCGCAGCGCGCCAAGCGCCTGCCGCGCATCACGCTGGCCGGCTCGTTCTCCCGCGCACGCATCGAGACCGGCGGCTTCAGCGCCGACGGCAACGTCTGGACGGTCGGGCCGCTCGCGGTCACGCTGCCGCTCTTCGACGCCGGGCTGCGCCGCGCCAACGTCGACGCGGCCCGCGCGCGCTACGACGAGGCCGTCGCGCTGTACCGCGGCAAGCTGCGCACCGCCGTGCAGGAGGTCGAGCAGGCGCTGGTGCAGCTCGACAGCACGGCCGCACGCAACCAGGACGCGCGCATCGCCGATGAAGGCTTCGAGCAATCCTTTCGCGCCACCGAGGCGCGCTTCAAGGGCGGCCTGGCCAGCCTGTTCGAGCTGGAAGACGCGCGCCGCAGCGCGGTGCAGGCGCACGGCACGCTGATCGACCTGCAGCGCGAACGCGTCGCCGCCTGGATCACGCTGTACCGCGCGCTCGGCGGCGGCTGGCGCAGCGGCACGCCGGTGGCCGACGCCGGCTCGCAGGCTGCGACCTCCCCGTGAAACACCACCCCATTCCATCGATGCGCTCCACCATGATCCAACGACTCAAGCCCCTGCTCCTGACCCTGGCCGTCGCGGGCGCGCTCGCCACGCTGCTGGCCGTCACGGTGCGCGCCGCCGACGAGAAGAAACCCGCCGCCGCCAAACCCGCGCTCACCGTCACCGTCACGCAGCTGAAGCCGGCCAGCCTGCCGGTCAAGCTGGCCGCCAACGGCAACATCGCCGCGTGGCAGGAGGCCATCGTCGGCACCGAGGCCAACGGCCTGCGCCTGGCCGACGTCAGGGTGAACGTCGGCGACGTCGTCAAGCGCGGCCAGGTGCTGGCCACCTTCGCGCCCGACACCGTGCACGCCGACCTGGCGCAGGTGCGCGCCGCGGTGGCCGAGGCCGAGGCCAATGCCGCCGAGGCGGCCGCCAACGCGCAGCGCGCCCGCGAGCTGCAGCCCACCGGCGCGCTGAGCGCGCAGCAGACCAACCAGTACCTGACGGCCGAGCGCACCGCGCAGTCTCGCCTGGAGGCGCAGCGCGCCGCCGCCAAGGTGCAGCAGCTGCGCCTGCAGCAGACCCAGGTGCTGGCGCCCGACGGCGGCGTGATCTCGTCGCGCAGCGCGACGGTGGGCGCGGTGCTGCCGGCCGGCCAGGAGCTGTTCCGCCTGATCCGCGGCGGCCGGCTCGAGTGGCGTGCCGAGGTGCCGTCGTCCGAGGTCGGGCCGCTGAAGCCCGGCATGGCGGTGCGCGTGACGGCGGCCAGCGGCGAGGTGCTCACCGGCAAGCTGCGCATCATCGCGCCGACGGTCGATGCGCAGACCCGCAACGGCCTGGTCTACGTCGACCTGCCGGGCGGCAACAGCGCCAAGGCCGGCATGTTCGCGCGCGGCGAGTTCGAGGTCGGCACGCAGCAGGGCATGACCCTGCCGCAGAGCGCGGTGCTGCTGCGCGAGGGCTTCAGCTACGTGCTGCGCGTCGGCGCCGACAACAAGGTGACGCAGGCGAAGGTGAAGGTCGGCCCGCGCGTGGGCGAGCGCATCCAGATCCTCGACGGCCTGCGCCCGGAAGAACGCGTCGTCGCGACCGGCGGCGGCTTCCTCGGCGACGGCGACACGGTGCGCGTGGTCGATGCGCTGCCGGCGCCGGGCAGCGCCTCCGCCGCGGCGGCCGCCAAGTGAACGCGAAGGACCCCGCCCCATGAACATCAACGTCTCCGCCTGGTCGATCCGCAACCCGATCCCCGCGGTCCTGCTCTTCATCCTGCTGACCCTGCTCGGGCTGTTCGCCTTCAAGAGCATGAAGATCCAGGGCTTTCCCGACATCGAGCTGCCGAACGTGACGATCACGGCCTCGCTGCCGGGGGCCTCGCCGTCGGCCCTGGAGACCGACGTCGCGCGCAAGATCGAGAACTCGGTCGCGACGCTGCAGGGCCTGAAGCACATCTACACCACGGTGACCGACGGCACGGTCGCCGTCACCGCCGAGTTCCGGCTCGAGAAGCCGACGCAGGAGGCGGTGGACGACATGCGTGCCGCGGTGTCGCGCGTGCGCGCCGACCTGCCGGCCGACCTGCGCGACCCGGTGGTCACGAAGATGGAGCTGTCGGGCTCGCCCATCCTCACCTACACCGTGTCGTCCGACCGGCTCGACGAGGAGTCGCTGTCCTGGTTCGTCGACAACACCATCGGCAAGCAGATGCTGAGCGTGCGCGGCGTCGGCGCGGTGTCGCGGGTGGGCGGCGTCACGCGCGAGGTGCGCGTCGAGCTCGACCCGGGCAAGCTGCAGGCGCTCAACGCGACCGCGGCCGACATCTCGCGCCAGCTCAAGATGATCCAGCAGGAGGCCTCGGGCGGCCGCACCGACGTCGGCGGTGCCGAGCAGTCGGTGCGCACCATCGCCACGGTGCGTTCGGCCGAAGAGCTCGCGAAGATGGAGATCTCGCTGGCCGATGGCCGGCGCGTGCGGCTGGAGCAGGTGGCGCTGGTCAGCGACACCACGGCCGAGCAGCGCTCGACCGCGCTGCTGGACGGCAAGCCGGTGGTCGGCTTCGAGATCACGCGCACCCGCGGCGCCGGCGAGACCGAGGTGGCGGCCGGCGTGCGCGCCGAGATCGAGCGCATGAAGGCGGCGCACCCCGAGGTGAAGTTCGAGGAGGCCTTCAACTTCGTCGACAACGTGCAGGAGGATTTCGACAGCTCGATGATGATGCTGTACGAAGGCGCGGCGCTGGCGGTGCTGGTGGTGTGGCTGTTCCTGCGCAACTGGCGCGCGACGCTGGTGTCGGCGCTGGCGCTGCCGCTGTCGGTGATCCCGGCCTTCGCGTTCATGGCGCTGGCGGGCTTCACGCTGAACGGCGTGACGCTGCTGTCGCTGTCGCTGGTGGTCGGCATCCTGGTCGACGATGCGATCGTCGAGATCGAGAACATCATGCGCCACCTGCGCATGGGCAAGACGCCGTTCGAGGCGGCGATGGAGGCGGCCGACGAGATCGGCCTGGCGGTGATCGCCACCACCTTCACGCTGATCGCGGTGTTCCTGCCGACCGCCTTCATGRGCGGCGTGGTCGGGCGCTTCTTCGTGCAGTTCGGCTGGACGGCGGCGATCGCCGTCTTCATGTCGTTGGTGGTGGCGCGCATGCTGACGCCGATGATGGCGGCCTACCTGCTCAAGCCGCCGAAGGGCGAGCACACCGAAGGGCGCTGGGTCGACATCTACATGCGCTGGGTGAAGGCGGCGCTGCACCACCGCGTGATCACGACGATCGCGGTGGTGGTGTTCTTCGTCGGCTCGTTCATGCTGGCCGGCATCCTGGACAAGGGCTTCATCCCGCCGGACGACCTGTCGAAGACGCAGGTCGCGATCTCGCTGCCCCCGGGCGCCACCTTCTCGCAGACGCTGGCCACCGCCGAGCAGGCGCGCGCCATCGTGCAGAAGAACCAGTACGTGAAGCTGGTCTACACCGCGGTGGGCGGCGGCAACACCGGCGCCGATCCGTTCGCCGGCGCGGGCCCGGCCGAGGTACGCAAGGCCACGCTCAGCATCAACCTGACCGAGCGCGGCGACCGGCCGAAGAAGCAGGTGATCGAACAGCAGCTGCGCGACGCGCTGGCGGTGCTGCCGGGCGCGCGCGTCGCGGTCGGCTTCGGCGGCTCGGGCGAGAAGTACACGCTGGTGCTGGCCGGCGAGGACGGCGACGTGCTGCTCGAGCATGCGAAGCAGGTCGAGCGCGAGCTGCGCACCATCCCCGGCATCGGCGCGGTCACGTCCAGCTCGAGCCTGGTGCGGCCCGAGCTGATCGTGCGGCCCGATTTCGCGAAGGCGGCCGACCTGGGCGTCACGTCGGCCGCGATGGCCGACACCTTGCGCATCGCGACGGCGGGCGACTACGACCAGAGCCTGCCGAAGCTGAACCTGTCGCAGCGCCAGGTGCCGATCGTCGTCAAGCTGGCGGCCGATGCGCGCACCGACCTCGAGCTGCTGTCGCGGCTGGCGGTGCCGGGCGCGAAGGGGCCGGTGATGCTGGGCAACGTCGCGAGCCTGTCGATCGACAGCGGCCCGGCGCAGATCGCGCGTTTCGACCGCAAGCGCAACATCAACTTCGACGTCGAGCTGAACACCGAGTCGCTGGAGCACGTGCAGAAGGTGGCGCTGGAGCTGCCGAGCTTGCGCAACCTGCCGGCCGGCGTCACGCAGGCGGGGGTGGGCGATGCCGAGGCGATGCAGGAGCTGTTTGCCGGCTTCGGCCTCGCGATGCTGACCGGCGTGCTGTGCATCTACATCGTGCTGGTGCTGCTGTTCCACGACTTCGTGCAGCCGGTGACGATCCTGGCGGCGCTGGTGCTGTCGGTGCCGGGCGCGTTCCTGGCGCTGTTCATCACGCACACCGCGCTGTCGATGCCGTCGATGATCGGGCTGATCATGCTGATGGGCATCGCGACCAAGAACTCGATCCTGCTGGTCGAGTACGCGATCATGGCGCGCCGCGAGCACGGGCTCACGCGCTGGGATGCGGTGCTGGACGCGTGCCACAAACGGGCCCGGCCGATCGTGATGACGACCATCGCGATGGGGGCCGGCATGCTGCCGATCGCGCTGGGCATCGGCGTCGATTCGAGCTTCCGCTCGCCGATGGCCATCGTCGTGATCGGCGGGCTGATCACATCGACCTTCCTGAGCCTGCTGGTGATCCCGGTGCTGTTCACCTTCGTCGACGACGTGGTGCAGTGGGTGTCGGGCAAGTTCAAGCGGCATCACCACGCGGCCGCCGAACGGCCGGTGACCCCGTAGCCCGGATGCCAATCCGGGGGGCGTCTCACGACGACGACCGCCCCCGGATGGCGCCGGACTCAATGCCCGTCGCGCAGGGCAGGTCGATCCGGATCGACAGGCAACACGTGCGCCCGCTCCAGCCGGTCCTCCAGCTGCCCGATGTACGCCGACAGGCTGTTCGTCGCTTCATCCAGCGCCGCACGATGCTCCTGGTGCAACTGCTCCAGCTGCGTCGTGATCGCCCGGCGCGTGTCGTCGGGCGCCTGGTTGATGCGCGCCAGCTCGGCCGCCAGGTAGCCGCGCAACTCGGTGAACCTCGACGCCTCCGCCTTGTCCGCCAGCTCGCGCTGCACCTGCAGGTCCTTCGCCTGCCGGCGCGATTCCAGCATCGCCTTGCCCTGCAGCTGCACCGCCCACACGACGAACCAGACGCTGATGAACACGAAGCCGATCAGCAGCAGCATCGGCAGCGGCGCCTGCACCGTCGTGAACCCCAGCGACAGCGCACTGGGCGCGACGAAGGCCGGCCAGTTCAGCAGCGTGAACACGGCCATCAGCAACAGCGCAAGAAACAGCACGAGCACGCGGACCATCGCGATCTCCCCGGGGTGACGATCAGGACCCGAGCGTAAGTCGGCGCACCCCGCACCGCGTGTAGGACAAGCACCCGGTCGCAGCTCGGACCACCCCGCTCACGCCGACGGCGTCGCCGGCCGCGCCTGCGCCATCTCGCGCTTGATCGTCTCGTCGGCCGCGGTGCACTCCGGCCCGGAGAACTGTGCCTCCATCGCCGTCAGGAACACCCGCGTGCGCGCCGGCATCAGCCGCCGCCCCGGGAACACACCCCAGGCGACGGCGTCCGGCAGCGACCAGTCGGACAGCACCGGCACCAGCTCGCCGCTGCGCACCAGCGGCAGCACGAAGTGGCTGGACACCGCGGTGATGCCAGCCCCGGCGCGCGCCAGCCGGATCAGCATCTCCGGCGAGTTGACGTTCGCACGCGACGGCGGCGTGCCCTGCCATTGCGCCTCGCCGCGGCGCAGCGTCCACACCAGCGGTTCGCCGCTGCGCGACAGGATGTTCAGCGCGTCGTGCTCCATCAGCGCCTCCGGCTCGCTCGGCTCGCCGCGCCGCGCCAGGTAGATCGGCGAGGCATAGAGGCCGACCTGGAACACCGCAAGCCGCCGCGCCGCCAGCGAGGCATCGTCCGGCAGGTCGCCCATGCGGATCGCGAGGTCGAAGTTCTCGCCGATCAGGTCGACGCGGCGCGGCGTCAGGTCGAGCTCGAGCGTGATCGCCGGGTAGCGCGCCATGAACGCGCTCAGCAGGTCGCCCAGCACCACGTTGGCAAGGTCCGCCGGCATCGACACCCGCAGCCGCCCGCTCGGCTCGATCTGCCGGTGCTGGGCCAGCGACGACGCGGCTTCCACCTCGGCCAGCACCTGGTGCGCATGCTCCAGCACGCTGTGGCCGAAATCGGTGACGGTCAGCTTGCGCGTCGTGCGCAGCAGCAGGCGCTCGCCCAGCTCGGCCTCCAGCGCCGCAACGCGCCGCGACACGGTCGACTTGGGCAGGCCGACGCGCTGCGCCGCGCGGCTGAAGCTGCCCTCGTCGGCGACGCGGGCGAACAGCATCAGGTCATTGGCTTCGAGGCCCATGGGCATCTCCTTGGAGACTCTACTGTCTCATCAGGGGAACAATGTTATCCAATCCGATGACTTCCGGTTCGATTTTGGGACGCCTAGAGTTCATCCATCGCGTTTTCAACCAGTCACCGAGGTCCTTATGAACATCCTTCAGATCAACTCCAGCGCCCGCACCCAAGGCTCCCAATCCACGCTGCTGGCCGACGAGCTGAGCGCCCGCCTGCAAGCGCTGACCCCCGGCGCGACGCTGACGCTGCGTGACCTGGCCCGCGACCCGCACCCGGTGCTGGACGAAGCCGCACTGCACGCCCTGTTCACGCCGGCCGAGCAACGCACCCCGGCCCAGGCGGCCCGCGTCGCGCTCGACGATGCGCTGATCGCCCAGATCCAGGCCGCCGATGCGGTCGTGCTGGGCGTGCCGATGTACAACTTCGGCGTGCCGGCCCAGCTGAAGAACTGGATCGATGCCATCGCCCGCGTGAAGGTGACCTTCGCCTACACCGAGAAGGGCCCGCAAGGCCTGCTGACCGGCAAGAAGGTCTATGTCGCGCTGGCCCGCGGCGGCCTGTACCGCAACACGCCGGCCGACTCCCAGGTGCCGTACCTGAAGTCGGTGCTGGCCTTCCTGGGCATGAGCGACGTCGAGTTCTTCTATGCCGAGGGCCTGGCCATGGGCGCCGAAGCGGCCGAGAAGGGCCTGGCCACCGCCCGTGCGCAGATCGAAGAAGCCGTCCGCGCTTGATGCCTGCTTGACATCCAACCACCCACCAAGGAGATCGACATGTCCGCCGCCACCACCGTGTTCCACCCCGCGACCGAGGCCGTCGCGCGCCCACGCGAACTGGAGCGCCTGGTGACGGGCCAGGCCACGTCTGACGGCGCCGGCGTCAAGCTGACGCGGGTGCTGACGCAGCCGCTGCAGCGCCGGCTCGACCCGTTCCTGATGCTCGATGCCTTCGGCACCGACAACGCCGACGACTATGCCGGCGGCTTCCCGAACCACCCGCACCGGGGATTCGAGACGGTCACCTACATGATCGCCGGCCGCATGCGCCACCGCGACAACGCCGGCCATGAAGGCCTGCTGCAGAACGGCGGCGTGCAGTGGATGACGGCCGGCCGCGGCATCGTGCACTCGGAGCTGCCGGAGCAGCAGGAAGGCCGCATGGAAGGCTTCCAGCTGTGGCTGAACCTGCCGGCCGACCGCAAGATGGCCGAGCCCTTGTACCGCGACATCCAGTCGGACGAGATCCCCGAGTTCTCGACTGCCGAAGGGGCGCACGTGCGCGTGATCGCCGGCGCGAGCCATGGCGTCGCGGGCGCGATGCAGCGCGAGGCGACGCTGCCGCTGTACCTGGACGTCACGCTGCAGCCCGGCGCGCGCTTCGAGCAGCTGGTGCCGGCGGCGCACAACGTCTTCGTCTACGTGTACCGCGGCGAGGTCGAGGTGGGTGGCGCCCAGGTCGGGGCGCAGCGCATGGCGATCCTGAAGAACGGCGCCGACCGCGACGGCCTCGTGCTGCAGGCGGCCGCGGCCCATGGACCGGCCAAGGCGCTGGTCATCGCCGGCCGGCCGCTGAACGAGCCGATCGCGCAGTACGGCCCGTTCGTGATGAACACGCAGGAGCAGATCTTCCAGGCGGTCGAGGACTACCGCTCCGGCAAGTTCGGGCCGTTGACAGCTTGAGGGCCGCGCACCGGGTTACGCTAGCCCGATGCGCCTCCTGCACCTTCCCCTCGCCCCGTGGGCCGAGCGCCGGGACACCGGCCTGCAGCTCACCCTGCTCAGCGACGCGCCGGACCTCGACGAGGTCCATGCGCGTTTCCTGCTCGACAACGAAGAGACCTGGCTGCCGCTCGCGCGCATCGCCGACCGCGGCCGGCGCGCCTGCTTCCAGGCCACGATCCCGTGGTGCCCGACCGGCCCGACCACGCGCTACTGCTTCCGCGCGCTGCGGCACGGCGTGCCGGCCTGGCTCGGCGCCGCCGGCCCGCAGCGGCGCGTGCCGAACGAGGCCCACCACTTCCGCGTCGCGCGCCGGCCGCTGGTGCCGGCCTGGGCGCAGCAGCAGCTGGTCTACCAGGTCTTCCCCGACCGCTTCGCGCGCGGACCCGACGCCCCGCGCGAACGGCCGCCGCATGCCTTCGGCTACGACAAGGTGCCGGTGCACGCGCTCGACTGGGGCGCGCCGCTCGACGTGAAGCCGGCGTGGAGCGCGTTCTACGGCGGCGACCTCGCCGGCATCGGCGAACGCCTCGGCCACCTGAAGGCGCTGGGCGTGACGACGGTCTACCTGACGCCGGTGTTCGCCTCCGGCAGCAACCACCGCTACGACACCGAGGACTACGAGCACGTCGATGCCGGCCTGGGCGGCGACGAGGCGCTGGCCACGCTGTCGCAGCAGTTGCACGCGAACGGCATGCGCCTGGTGCTCGATGCGGTGCTCAACCACACCGGCGCCAACCACCCGTGGTTCAACCGCTTCGAACAGCACCCGACGCCCGGCGCCTGGCAATCGCCCGACTCGCCGCGGCATGGCTGGTACGCACGCGACGAACACGGCCACCCGGTGTACTGGAAGGGCCACGCCTCGCTGCCGGTGCTCGACTACGCCCACCCCGAGGTGCTGGACGCCTTCATCCGCGGCCCGCAATCGGTGCTGCGGCGCTGGCTGCAGCCGCCGGTGTCGGCCGATGGCTGGCGGCTCGACGCGGTGCACATGCTGGGCGAAGGCCCGGGCGCCGGCAACAACGCCGCGATGCTGCGCGCGATGCGCCAGGCGGTGCGCGACGAGAACCCCGAGGCCATCCTGGTCGGCGAGCATTTCAGCGAGGCGACCTCGTGGCTGCAGGGCGACCAGGAAGACGCGGCGATGAACTACTGGGGCTTCACGCTGCCGCTGTGGCAGTGGCTGGCCGGCGTCGACTTCGCCGGCCGCGCGGCGCCGCTCGCGACCGCGGACTTCGCGGCCTGGCTCGACGAATCGCGCGCCGTCGTGCCGCACGAGGTGGCGCTTGCGCAATGGAACGCGCTCGACAGCCACGACACCAAGCGCCTGTTCACCGTGCTCGGCGCCGACGAGCGCGCGCAGGGCCTGGCGCTGGCGCCGCAGTTCGCCTACCCCGGCGTGCCGTGCATCTACTACGGCGACGAGGTCGGCCTGCAAGGCGGCGACGACCCGGACAACCGGCGCTGCTTCGACTGGGACCGCGCGCACTGGCGCATGGGCCTCCACGAGCGCGTGAAGCGCTTCGCCGCGTGGCGGCGCAAGCGGGCGGAGCTGCGCGAAGGGGCCTGCCTGACGCTGGCGCAGGGCGACGACTGGATCGTGTTCGCGCGCGTCAATGCCCACGCCGCCACATTGCTGGCGCTGAACCGCGGCGCGGCGATCGACGTCGAGTTTTCCCTGGAAGCGCTGCCGTTCGACCTGTTGCACTGGTCGTCGCCCAGCGGCCACGACTGGCATCGCGGCGGCCGCAGCCTCAACCTGCCGCTGCCCGAGCGCGACGCGCTGTGGCTGTGGAGCGAGGACTGAGCCCTCAGCGCGACGGCAGTTTCAGCGCCGCACGCGCCTGCAGCGCCGCCTCGCGCGACGCGCAGCCTTCGCGGTGGTCGTTGACCAGCCCCATCGCCTGCATGAACGCGTAGACGGTGGTCGGCCCGACGAAGCTCCAGCCGCGCTTCTTCAGGTCCTTCGACATCGCGATCGCCTCGGGCGAGGTCGTCATCGCGAGCAGCGCCTCGTGCGTCAGCTTCTTCGGCCGCGTGCGCGGCGCGGCCTCGTAGCCCCAGGCATAGGCGGCCAGCGAGCCGAACTCGTCGCGCAGCTCGAGCACGCGCTGCGCGTTGTTGATGGTCGATTCGATCTTGCCGCGGTGCCGCACGATGCCGGCATCGGCCAGCAACCGCTCGACGTCGCGCTCGGTGAAGCGCACCACCTTCTCGGCCTCGAAGTTCGCGAAGCCGGCGCGGAAGGCCTCGCGCTTGTTCAGGATCGTCAGCCAGCTCAGCCCGGCCTGGAAGCCCTCGAGGCAGATCTTCTCGAACAGCCGCCGCTCGTCGGTGACCGGGAAGCCCCATTCATGGTCGTGGTAGTGCTGGTAGCCGGCCGTCGCGCGGCACCAGTGGCAGCGCGCGGCGCCGTCATCGCCGATGAAGAGGCCGCGGCGTTCGGCGGCCTGGTGCTGAGCAGTCGTGGTCATGTGGCGTCAAAGTGTTCCGGCACAGCCCGGCGCGCCGCAGCGGCACGCGAGCCGGCCCTGGTGGTGCGAACGGCCGTAGCCGACGGTGAGTTCCTCGCCGGGCTCGATGTCGCGCAGCGCATGGAAGGCGACGCGGCCCTGCTGCAGCTTGAGCACCATGTTCGGGCGGCACGAATGGTTGGCGAAGCGCAGCGTGTCGGTCGATGCCGATGCGTCGATTGCGCGCCGCTCGGAGACCTCGACGATCATGATGCGCGCCTGGCCGCGCGCACGGCGCCGCGCCTCGGTGACGCTGATCGGCTCGCCGCGCAGCTCGCCGATCTTGCGGCGCGCCGGGATCGGCTCGGCGGCGAACACGCCCCGGCCGTCGATCGCGCTGTCGCCGACCGCCAGCGCGAACTTCTGCGGGTCGGCCGGCACGCCGCGTGGGCGGGGTGGGGCGGTTGCGGATTGCGGCGGGACAAGGGGCTGCAGGCGCGGCATGCGGCGATTGTCACCGGGGCGGCCACTCGTCGCGCAGCAGGCCGTGCAGCTCGACGTCGTAGGCCTCGCCTTTCGCGACCCAGCGCTTGCGCAGCAACCCCTCGCGCGTGAAACCGAGGGATTGCAGCAGCCGCACCGACGGCTGGTTCAGCGGGTTCACCTCGGCCTCGATGCGGCGCAGGCCCATCGGGCCGAACGCGCAGTGCAGCAGCGCCGTCATCGCCTCGCGTGCGAGGCCCTGGTGCCAGTGCGCGCGGCCGAGCACGTAGCCGAGCTCGGCCCGCGCGCTCGATGCGTTGAAGTTGAACAGCAGGCAGCTGCCGGCGATGCCGCCGTCGCCGCGCGACAGGATGACGAACTGCAGCGCGTTGCCGCTCGCCTGGATGCCGGCCATGCGCTGGTACCAGGCCTGCGCGTCGGCCATCGACGTCCAGGTGGCATAGGGCAGGTGGCGCGTGACCATCTCGTCGCCATTGACGGCCATCAGGCCGGGCAGGTCGGCCTCGGCCACTTGCCGGATCAGCAGGCGGGGCGACTCGATGGGGGCGGGGGCGATCAACGGCACGGTGCATCTCCGGGGGGGCCGGCCCGCCAGGCCGCGGGCCGCGACGGATTCTGACGCACGCGCCGTGCCTTGCGTTGTGTCAAGGAAGTGGGTCGTTGCAGCTCCAGTCCGGGCGGGACATGACGAGATGCCCTCATCGGCTGCCGATCCGGCGGTCTCCCAGGAGCGATGCATGCGCAACAACCAGCCCGTCACCGGCAAGGCCTTCGACATTCCCGTCGATGCGACGCTGATGTCGACCACCGATCCGCAAAGCCGGGTGACGTATGCGAATGAGGCGTTCGTCGCGGCCAGCGGCTTCACGTCCGAGGAGCTTCTCGGCCAGCCGCACAACCTGGTGCGGCATCCCGACATGCCGGCCGAGGCCTTCGCAGACATGTGGGCCACGCTCAAGGGGGGCGAGCCCTGGACGGGGCTGGTGAAGAACCGCCGCCGCGATGGCGATCACTACTGGGTGCGGGCGAACGCGACGCCGGTGATCCGCGGCGGTCGCCACGTCGGCTACATGTCGGTGCGCACCCGGCCGCAGGACGAGGAGATCGCGCGGGCTGACGCGCTGTACGCGCGCATGCGGGCAGGCAGCGGTGCCGGCGTTGCCTTCCACAAGGGCCTGCTGGTGCGGCGCGGCTGGCTCTCGTGGACCTCGTGGCGCCAGACCGCCCCGCTGCGCTGGCGCCTGCGCGCGCCGTTGCTGGTGCTGTGGCCGCTGCTGGCCGGCGCCGCGGCATTCGGCGGCTTGACGGGCGGCAGCCTGGGCCTGTTCGCATTCGCGGCGGCCGTGGCGCTGGCGTCCGCGGGATGGTGGCTGGAGTCGCAGGTGTCGCGCCCGATGGAGCAGGTGCTGAAGGACGCCCTGCGCGTGGCGTCGGGGGAGAGCCAGGCCGTGACGCACCTGGACCGTGTCGACGAGATCGGCATGACGCTGCGCACGATCAGCCAGCTCGGGCTGATGTTCCGCTGGCTGATCGACGACGTGAGCCGGCAGGCGGTGACGGTGCAGGCGGCCGCCACCGAGATTGCGCAGGGCAACGACGATCTCAGCGCGCGCACCGAGCAGGCCGCGGCCAGCGTCGAGCAGACCGCCGCATCGATGGAGCAGATGACGGCCACGGTCGAGACCAATGCGGGCACCGTCGGGCGCGCGTCGACCTTGTCCGCCAGCACCCGCGAATGCGCGGCCGAGGGCGGCCTCGCGGTGGCCCAGGTCGTGCAGACCATGGCTGGCATCAGCACGGCATCGAAGCGCATCGCCGACATCGTCGGCGTGATCGACGGCATCGCGTTCCAGACCAACATCCTGGCCTTGAATGCCGCCGTCGAGGCGGCGCGTGCCGGCGAGCAGGGCCGCGGTTTCGCGGTGGTGGCCGGCGAGGTGCGCAGCCTTTCGCAACGAAGTGCGGCGGCGGCCCGCGAGATCAAGTCGCTGATCGGCGCCAGCGTCGACCAGGTCGATGCGGGCGCGCGCCTGGTCGGCGCGGCCGGCAAGACGATCGAGCGCGTGGTGTCGCAGGTCCATCGCGTGGCCGAACTGATCGGCGACATCGGCCAGGCCACGCGCGAGCAGAGCGGCGGCATCGCGCAGATCGGGCAGGCGGTGGCGCACCTGGACCAGGTCACGCAGCAGAATGCCGCGCTGGTCGAGCAGGGCGCGGCGGCGTCGCACGGGCTGCAACATCAGGCGCGGCAGCTGGCGGAAGCCGTGGGGGTCTTTCGTTGAGCCGGTCGCAAGCAGGAGGGCGATCCCGGCCCCGCGCGTGAACGGGTTCACACACATGCACCCCGCACCACGAATTGGCGGCCCGCGGGTACGTTTTTCAGGTCATGGCGCACGGGCCGGCGCCGATACGCTTCCTACCAAGACGAAACAACGTCTGACAACCGGCCCTCACCATGAACCGCCCGACCGCCTCGACCTCCGCGCCCATCAACTTCCGCCCGCTGCCGTCCCATGACGGCATCGAATGGGAAGAGATGCCGACGCTGGCGGTGCGCCGTTCGGACGAAGGCCAGGGCGCAGCCTGGAAGAACACCATGCCGGCCAGCCTGATGGACGTGGCCCGGCCGCCGAAGCCGTTCCAGGAAGCCCTCGACGGGCTGTCGATGCGCGAAGTCGACGAGCCGGAGATCTTCCAGCACTTCTTCGGCAAGTAGGCCGGTCGCTCAGCCGGCGTAGGCCGTCGCTGCCCGTCCCGGGCTGTCGACATCCACCGAGAACAGGGCGCCGGCCAAGGGTTGCGCCGCCAGCTGCTGCGCACTCAGTTCGAAGCGCGCGCTGGTGATGAACAGCGTGCGCAGGTCCGGCCCGCCGAACGCCACGTTCGTGACGTGGCTGGTGGGCAGCGCGACGCGCGCCAGTTCCGAGCCGCTGACCGGGTCGTGGCAGCTGACGCAGGCGGCACCCCAGTGCGCGATCCACAGCCGGCCGCTCGCGTCGGTCGTCATGCCGTCCGGGTAGCCGTCGCCCTTGGCGAAGCGCAGCCACAGCCGCTGCCTGGAAATCGATCCGGTGTCGGGCTCGAAATCGAACGCATGGATGCGCTGCTCGGCCGTCTCGTTGAAGTACATCGTGCGGCCGTCGAGCGACCAGGTCGGCCCGTTGGTCACCGCGAAATGCGCGTCGAACATCTTCTCGCAGCGGCGCTTCGCATCGAAGCGGTACAGCGAGCCGGTCGGCTCCTTGCAGCCGAAATCCATCGTGCCGCCCCAGAAGCGGCCCTGCGGGTCGCACTTGCCGTCGTTGAAGCGGTTGCCCGGCAGGTGCGCCTCGGGGTCGTGCAGCTTCGACAGCGCGCCGCTGTCGGTGTCGAAGATCGCGAAGCCGCTGCGCAGCGTCACCAGCAGCCCGGGGGCCTCGGCGCGCTCGGCCACGGCGGAGATCTCCTCGTCGAACGGCCAGCTCTCGCGTGCGTCGGTGGCCGGGTGGTAGCGGTACAGCGTCCGGCCGAGGATGTCGACCCAGTAGAGCGACTGGCGCCGCACCGACCACAAGGTGCCCTCGCCGAGCGTGGCCGCGGCGGGCCACAGCACGCGGGGTTCGGACAGCAGCTTCGGTGCGGCGAGGGTCATGCGGGCCTCAATGGGAGTCGCGGGGTACTCCTGCGCCGCTGCCGCCGACCAGGAAGTCGAGGTCGGCACCGAGGTGGGCCTGCTGCACGTGCTCGACGTACAGCTTGTACCAGCCGCGCTTCGGGGGCTCGGGAGGCACCCATTGTGCGCGCCGCGCCGCCAGTTCCTCGTCCGAGACTTCCAGGTGCAGCCGGCGTGCGTGCACGTCGAGCTCGATCATGTCGCCGTCGCGCACCAGCGCCAGCGGGCCGCCGGCCGCCGCCTCGGGCGAGGTGTGCAGCACCACGGTGCCGTAGGCGGTGCCGCTCATGCGCGCATCCGAGATGCGGACCATGTCGGTGATGCCCTTCTGCAGCACCTTGGGCGGCAGCGGCATGTTGCCGACCTCGGCCATGCCGGGGTAGCCCTTCGGGCCGCAGTTCTTCAGCACCATCACGCAGTGCTCGTCGATGTCGAGCTCGGGGTCGTCGATGCGCGCGTGGAAGTCTTCGATGGTCTCGAACACCACCGCGCGGCCGCGGTGCTTCAGCAGGTGCGCCGACGCGGCCGACGGCTTGATCACCGCCCCGTTCGGCGCCAGGTTGCCGCGCACCACCGCGATGCCCGCGGAGGCCATGAAGGGCTCTTCCGGCGTCTTGATGACCTCGCGGTTGTAGCAGGGGATGTTGGCGATGTTCTCGCCCAGCGTCTTGCCGTTGGCGGTCAGCGCGCCGGTGTGCAGCTTGTCGGTGATCTGCGTCAGCACCGCCGGCAGCCCGCCGGCGTAGTAGAAGTCCTCCATCAGGAACTTGCCCGACGGCTGCAGGTTCACCAGGCAGGGCACGTCCGCGCCGAGCTTGTCCCAGTCTTCCAGGTCGAGCTTGACGCCGATGCGGCCGGCCACCGCCATCAGGTGGATCACCGCGTTGGTCGAGCCGCCGATCGCGGCATTGGTGCGCACCGCGTTCTCGAAGGCCTCGCGCGTGAGGATCTTCGACATCTTCAGGTCTTCCTTGACCATCTCGACGATGCGCCGGCCGGTCAGCTGCGCGAGCCGGTTGCGCCGCGTGTCGGCGGCGGGGATCGCGGCGTTCTCCGGCAGCGACATGCCCAGCGCCTCGACCATGCTGGCCATCGTCGACGCCGTGCCCATCGTCATGCAGCTGCCCTTGGAGCGGTGCATGCACGATTCGGCGGCGGTGAACTCGTCCATCGACATCTCGCCGGCACGCACCATCTCGCTCATCTGCCACACGCCGGTGCCCGAGCCGATGTCCTTGCCGCGGAACTTGCCGTTCAGCATCGGCCCGCCCGACAGGCCGATGGTCGGCAGGTCGCAGCTGGCCGCGCCCATCAGCAGCGCCGGCGTGGTCTTGTCGCAGCCCATCAGCAGCACGACGCCGTCGATCGGGTTGCCGCGGATCGATTCCTCGACGTCCATGCTGGCCAGGTTGCGGAACAGCATCGCCGTCGGCCGCAGCTGGGTCTCGCCGAGCGACATCACCGGAAACTCGAGCGGGAAGCCGCCGGCCTCGTAGACGCCGCGCTTGACGAACTCCGCCAGCTCGCGGAAGTGGCCGTTGCACGGCGTCAGCTCGCTCCAGGTGTTGCAGATGCCGATGATCGGGCGCCCGTCGAGCAGGTCGTGCGGGTAGCCCTGGTTCTTCAGCCAGCTTCGGTGCACGAAGCCGTCGCGGTCCTGCTTGCCGAACCAGGCGTGGCTGCGCCGCTTCGGCGGAGCGGGCGGTTTCTTCGAATCCATGGGGTCTGTGGTCTCCAGGAGGCGGGCCCACCTTTGCAGGCGGTTGTCGTGGTTGTCGGACAAGTGGCCCTTGACGCCGCGGATCGTATCAAGGCACATTGATAATAGAAAAATAAATAAATTCGCTCTTCACATATCCAAATTGCAATAGATCAAGGAAAAACCCCCATGGCAAGCGCCTCCACACCTTCTCTCGCGACCTATTCGAGCCTGCGCGGACGCCGCGTTTTCGTCACCGGCGGCGGCACCGGCATCGGGGCGGCCATCGTGTCGGCCTTTGCGGAGCAGGGCGCGCAGGTGGCCTTCGTCGACGTGGCCGAGGGGCCGAGCCGCGAGCTTGCCGCGCAGCTGAAGGCGGCCGGGCACGCGGCGCCGTGGTTCCGGTCCTGCGACGTGCGCGACGTGGCGGCGCTGCAGCAGGCGATCGGCGATGCCGAACGCGAGCTGGGCGACTTCGCGGTGCTGGTCAACAACGTGGCCAGCGACGACCGCCACACGCTGGAGTCGGTGACGCCGGAGTACTACGACCAGCGCATGTCGATCAACGAGCGGCCGGCCTTCTTCGCGATCCAGGCGGTGGTGCCGGGGATGAAGCGGCTCGGTTTCGGCTCGATCATCAACTTCGGGTCGACCGGCTGGCAGACGAAGGACGGGGCCTACCCCTGCTATGCGATCGCGAAGTCGGCGGTCAACGGGCTGACGCGCGGGCTGGCCAAGCCGCTGGGCGAGCACCGCATCCGCGTCAACACGGTGTCGCCGGGCTGGGTGATGACGCAGCGCCAGCTGAAGCTGTGGTTCACGGCCGAGAGCGAGGCGGTGCTCAAGCGCAACCAGTGCCTGCCGGACAAGCTGCAGCCGGGCGACGTGGCGCGGATGGTGTTGTTCCTCGCCTCGGACGATGGCGCGATGTGCACCGCGCAAGAGTTCAAGGTGGATGCGGGCTGGGCGTGAATGACGACCCCTCGGTCGGCGGGTACGCCGACCGATCCCCCGCGGGGATGCGGGCCGGCTTGGGGCGGCCCGGCGCTCGGCCCGGCGTCACTCGGTGGTGACGTCGAATTTCACCCCGTAGACATTGATCGCCGTCCGCTTGATGGCATTGAGCATCACCTTCGCCGCCGGCGACAGCAGCCGGTCGGTGCGCGTGATGATGCCGAACGCATCCATGTGGCAGGGCAGCGCGATCGGCAGGATGGCCACGATGCCGTGCGCCGCGTAGTAGCGCGCGACGTCGGTGGCCACCACCGCGATCATGTCGCTCTGCTGCAGCATCTTCGTCATGAACAGCAGCGCCGAGGTCTCGATCACGTTGATCGGCGCCCCCAATCCTTCTTCCTGGAACATCAGGTCGAAGCGGTGCCGCAGCACGCTGCCGCTCGGCGACACGATCCAGCCGGCGTTCACCACGTCGCGCAGCCCCAGGTGCGCCACCGACAGCAACGGGTGTCCCGGCCGCGTGATCGCGCACACCGGCTCCTCGGTCAGCGTCTCGTAGCGCAGGTCGGACTTGTCGTGCTGCGCGAACAGCCGCGCCACCAGCATGTCCAGCTTGCCCTGTGCCAGCCGCTCGAGCAGCACGTCGCTGGTCTCGATCTGCACGCCCACGCGCAGGCTCGGGTGCTCCTGCTTCACCAGCGCCACCGCCGGCGGCAGCAGCACCAGCCCCGGCGCCGTGATCGCGCCGACGCTGACCTGGCCGAAGCGGCCGGCCTTGATCGCCTCCAGTTCGTCGTGCGCCTGGTTCAGGCTGCCCAGCGCCACCCGCGCGTGGCGGATCATCGTCTCGCCGTACCAGGTGGGCCGCATGCCGCGCGGCAAGCGCTCGAACAGCGGCACCTCCAGCACGTCCTCCAGGTCCTTCAGCAGCTTCGACGCCGCCGGCTGCGTCATGTTCAGCACCTGGGCCGCGCGGTGGATGTTGCCTTCCTCGTCCAGCGCCACCAGCAGCAACAGCTGCCGCGTCTTCAAGCGAGCCCGGATGAACCAGTGGGTGTAGTTGGTCATGGAGGCGTCATCGCAACTGCGGCGCATGCGGGTTTTTATCGATGCCGGATCGTATATGTGTTTCCGTCAAATATCTATTAGAAAGTTATAGCTCCCGTCATTACGATGCGGCACCTTCACCCGAGTCCGGCTCGTCCGAGAGAGAAGCGCCTGCCCATGAGACTGATCCAGTTCCTCGCCGACAACGGCACGCAGCACGTCGGCGGCGTCGCAGCGGACGGCCGCTCGGTGCGCGCGGTCGGCGGCTTCGTCAGCAGCTATGAACTGGCGCAGGCGGCGATTGCCCGGCGCGTGCCGGTCGATGTGCTGGCCGCGCCGGAACTGACCGGCGAATCCATTCCGTACGACGCGCTGCTGCGCGAACAGCGCGTGCTGACGCCGCTGGCGCACCCCGATGTCGCGCACTGCCTGGTCACCGGCACCGGCCTCACGCACACCGGCAGCGCCTCGGCGCGCGACGCGATGCACACCAAGCTGTCGGTGGGCGAGGACACGCTGTCCGATTCGATGCGCATGTTCAAGTGGGGCCTGGACGGCGGCCGGCCCGCCGACGGTTCGCCCGGCGTGCAGCCGGAATGGTTCTACAAGGGCAACGGCAGCATCGTTGCCGCGCCGGGCGCGCCGCTGGCGATGCCGGACTTCGCGCTCGACGGCGGCGAGGAGCCGGAGCTGGTCGGCCTCTACGTGATCGGCCCGGACGGCCAGCCGTACCGCCTCGGCTTCGCGATCGGCAACGAGTTCTCCGACCACGTCACCGAGCGCCAGAACTACCTCTACCTCGCGCATTCGAAGCTGCGCGTCTGCGCCGTCGGCCCCGAGCTGCGCACCGGCGAGCTGCCGGCGCACCTGGAAGGCACGAGCCGCATCCGCCGCGGCGACAGCGTGCGCTGGGAAAAGCCCTTCCTGACCGGCGAGGCCAACATGTGCCATTCGCTGGCCAACCTCGAGTACCACCACTTCAAGTACGCGGCGCACCGCCAGCCGGGCGACGTGCACCTGCACTTCTTCGGCACCGCGACGCTGAGCTTCTCGGACCAGGTCCGGGTCGAGCCGGGCGACCGCTTCGAGATCGACCTGCCGGCACTCGGTGCACCGCTGGTCAACCCGCTGGCCCTGGTCGACCGCGGTTTCGCGATCGGCGGCGTCCGCGCCCTCTGAACCGGAGCGACACGCGATGGCCCAGAGCTTCAAGAACTACATCAACGGGCGCTGGGAGACCGGCATCACCACCGGCGTCAGCAGCAACCCGTCCGACCTCGACGAGGTGGTGGCCGAGTACGCCCGCGCCGACAGCAACCAGGCCGAGGTCGCGATCCGCGCCGCGGCCGATGCGGCGCCGGCCTGGGCCTTCAGCACGCCGCAGCGCCGCGCCGACGCGCTGGACCAGATCGGCAGCGAGATCCTGGCGCGCAAGGACGAGTTCGGCACGCTGCTGGCGCGCGAGGAAGGCAAGACGCTGCCCGAGGCCATCGGCGAGGCGGCGCGTGCCGGCAACATCTTCAAGTTCTTCGCCGGCGAGGCGCTGCGCGCCGCGGGCGAGCACCTGCCGTCGGTGCGCCCGGGCGTCGAGGTCGACATCACGCGCGAGCCGGTGGGCGTGGTCGGCATCATCGCGCCGTGGAACTTCCCGCTCGCGATCCCGGCGTGGAAGATCGCGCCGGCCCTGGCCTACGGGAACAGCGTCGTCTTCAAGCCGGCCGAGCTGGTGCCGGCCTGTGCCGCGGCGCTGGCCGAGATCATCAGCCGCGCCGGCCTGCCCGCCGGCGTGTTCAACCTGGTGATGGGCAGCGGCCGCCAGGTCGGCCAGGCGATGGTCGACAGCCCGCTGGTCGATGCGATCAGCTTCACCGGCTCGGTGGGCACCGGCGAGCAGATCCTGAAGGCGGCCACCGCACGGCGCGCCAAGGTGCAGTTGGAGATGGGCGGCAAGAACCCGCTGGTGGTGCTGGCCGATGCCGATCTCGACCAGGCCGTCGAATGCGCGGTGCAGGGTTCGTTCTTCTCGACCGGGCAGCGCTGCACCGCGTCGAGCCGCCTCATCGTCGAGGCCTCGGTGCACGACCGCTTCGTCGCGAAGATGCGCGACCGCATGCGCGCGCTGAAGGTCGGCCACGCGCTGGAGCGCGGCATCGACATCGGCCCGGTGGTCGACCGCGGCCAGCTCGACACCAATCTGAGCTACCTGGAGATCGGCCGCCACGAGGGCGCCGAGCACGTCACCGGCGGCGAGCTGCTGGAACGCCCGACGCGCGGCCACTTCATGGCGCCGGCGCTGTTCCTGGCGCAGCCGCAGCACCGCATCGCGCGCGAGGAGATCTTCGGCCCGGTCGCCGTAGTCGTGAAGGCCGACGGCTTCGAACACGCGCTGGCGCTGGCCAACGACACGCCGTTCGGCCTGTGCGCCGGCGTCTGCACGCAATCGCTGAAGCTGGCCACGCAGTTCAAGCGGCAAGCCAAGGTCGGCATGGTGATGGTCAACCTGCCGACCGCCGGCGTCGACTACCACGTGCCCTTCGGCGGCCGCAAGGGGTCGAGCCACGGCCCGCGCGAGCAGGGTCGCTACGCGGCCGAGTTCTACACCACGGTCAAGACGGCGTACACGCTGGCTTGAAGACTGAGGAGTTCGTATCGCCTGAGCCTCACCGCCCTCGCGCCTTGATGCGGCACCGACAAAGCCGCGCGTTTTTCATGCCACCCACCAAGAGGAGACAACCGTGAAATTCCAAAGACGTACCCTGTTCGCAGCGATGGCTGCGGCATCCCTGGTCAGCGCACTGCCGCTCAAGGCTTTCGCGCAGAAGAAGATCGTGCTCGGCTTCAGCCAGATCGGCGCCGAGAGCGAATGGCGCACCGCCAACAGCGAGTCGATCAAGTCGTCGGCCAAGGAGGCCGGCATCGAGCTCAAGTTCTCCGACGCGCAGCAGAAGCAGGAGAACCAGATCAAGGCCATCCGCAGCTTCATCGCGCAGAAGGTCGACGTGATCGCGTTCTCGCCGGTGGTCGAATCCGGCTGGGGCACGGTGCTGCGCGAGGCCAAGGCCGCCAAGATCCCGGTGATCCTGTCCGACCGCGCGGTCGACGAGAAGGACACCAGCCTGTGGGTCGCCTTCATGGGCTCCGACTTCGTCGAGGAAGGCCGCCGCGCCGGCCGCTGGCTGGTCGACAAGATGAAGGACCAGAAGGGCGACGTGAACATCGTCGAGCTGCAGGGCACTGTCGGCTCGGCCCCGGCCATCGACCGCAAGAAGGGCTTCGAGGAGATCATCAAGGCCGATCCGAAGTTCAAGATCATCCGCTCGCAGACCGGCGACTTCACCCGTGCCAAGGGCAAGGAGGTGATGGAAGCCTTCCTGAAGGCCGAGGGCAAGAAGATCAACGTGCTGTATGCGCACAACGACGACATGGCGATCGGCGCGATCCAGGCCATCGAAGAGGCCGGCATGAAGCCCGCGAAGGACATCGTCATCATCTCGATCGACGCGGTCAAGGGCGCCTTCGAGGCGATGATCGCCGGCAAGCTGAACGTCAGCGTCGAATGCAGCCCGTTGCTCGGCCCGCAGCTGATGCAGGCCACCAAGGACCTGGTGGCCGGCAAGGCGATCCCCAAGCGCATCGTGACGCAGGAAGGCGTCTTCCCGATGGAGGTCGCTGCCAAGGAATTCCCCAATCGCAAGTACTGAGCGATGGGGTAAGACTGGGCCCCGCAGTTGAACCGCGGGGCCCGCCGGGCAAKCCGCGCCCGGCAAACGATGTAACCCCACAGACTGGAGACAGAACAGTGAAAACCATCCGTACGATCCTGGCCGCCCTGGCCACTTTTGCAGCCGTGGCCGTGGTGCCGATGGCCGCGCACGCGCAGGACAAGGGTCCCGTCGCGATCTCGATGCCGACCAAGTCGTCCGCGCGCTGGATCGCCGACGGCCAGAACATGGTCAAGTACTTCCAGGAGAAGGGCTACAAGACCGACCTGCAGTACGCCGAGGACGACATCCCGAACCAGCTGGCGCAGATCGAGAACATGGTCACCAAGGGCGCCAAGGTGCTGGTGATCGCCGCCATCGACGGCACCACGCTGACCGACGTGCTGCAGAAGGCCGCCGACAAGGGCATCAAGGTCATCGCCTACGACCGCCTGATCCGCGGCTCGAAGAACGTCGACTACTACGCCACCTTCGACAACTTCCAGGTCGGCGTGCTGCAGGCCGGCTACATCGAGCAGAAGCTGGGCCTCAAGAGCGGCAAGGGCCCGTTCAACATCGAGCTGTTCGGCGGCTCGGCCGACGACAACAACGCGTTCTTCTTCTACAACGGCGCGATGTCGGTGCTCGACCCGTACATCAAGAGCGGCAAGCTCGTGGTGCGCAGCAAGCAGACCGGCATGGACAAGGTCGCCACGCTGCGCTGGGACGGCGCCGTCGCCCAGGCCCGCATGGACAACCTGCTGAGCGCGTACTACTCGGGCGCCCACGTCGACGCGGTGCTGTCGCCGTACGACGGCCTGTCGATCGGCATCATCTCGTCGCTCAAGGGTGTCGGCTACGGCACGCCGAAGTCGCCGATGCCGGTGGTGACCGGCCAGGACGCCGAGGTGCCGTCGGTCAAGTCGATCCAGAAGGGCGAGCAGACCTCCACCGTGTTCAAGGACACGCGCGAGCTGGCCAAGGTCACCGTCGGCATGGTCGACGCGATGCTCAGCGGCAAGAAGCCCGAGATCAACGACACCAAGACCTACAACAACGGCGTCAAGGTGGTGCCGTCCTACCTGCTCAAGCCGGTCAGCGTCGACGCGAGCAACTGGAAGCAGGTGCTGGTGGGCAGCGGCTACTACACCGAAGCGCAACTCAAGTAAGAGTCACTGAGGCGGCATTGGGTCCTGCGCCGTAGCGCAGGACCTTTTTTCAAGGACATCGGATGGATGCCATCCTGGAGATGCGCGGCATCACCAAGAAATTCCACGGCGTGACCGCCCTGAACGACGTCAACCTCGTCGTGCGCCAGGGCGAGATCCATGCCGTGGTCGGCGAGAACGGCGCCGGCAAGTCGACGCTGATGAAGGTGCTGAGCGGCGTCTACCCGCACGACTCCTACACCGGCGAGATCCACTACCAGGGCCAGCTGCGCAAGTTCGGCGGCATCGCCGACAGCGAGAAGCTGGGCATCATCATCATCCACCAGGAGCTGGCGCTGGTGCCGCTGCTGTCGATCGCCGAGAACATCTTCCTCGGCAACGAACGCGCGAAGCTGGGCGTCATCGACTGGATCGAATCGCACAAGCGCACGCAGGAGCTGCTGCAGAAGGTGGGACTGCGCGAGTCGCCGTCCACGCTGATCACCGACCTGGGCGTCGGCAAGCAGCAGCTGATCGAGATCGCGAAGGCCTTGTCGAAGGAGGTCAAGCTGCTGATCCTCGACGAGCCGACCGCGAGCCTGAACGAGAGCGACAGCAATGCGCTGCTCGAGCTGCTGCTCGAGCTGAAGGCGCACGGCATCTCGGCCATCCTGATCTCGCACAAGCTCAACGAGGTCTCGAAGGTGGCCGACTCGATCACGGTGCTGCGCGACGGCGCCACGGTCGAGACCATGGACTGCCGGGCCGAGCCGATCAGCGAGGACCGCATCATCCGCAACATGGTCGGCCGCGAGATGGCCGACCGCTACCCGAAGCGCACGCCGAACGTCGGCGACACCGTGTTCGAGCTGCGCGACTGGAAGGTGCACCACCAGGTGCACCCGGACCGGCTGGTGGTCAAGGGCGTGAACCTGAAGGTCCGGCGCGGCGAGATCGTCGGCATCGCCGGCCTGATGGGCGCCGGGCGCACCGAGCTCGCGATGAGCGTGTTCGGCCGCTCGTACGGCCAGCGCATCAGCGGCGAGGTGCTGATGCACGGCCGGTCGATCGACGTGTCGACGGTGCAGAAGGCGATCCGCCACGGCATCGCCTACGTCACCGAGGACCGCAAGGGCCTGGGCCTGGTGCTGGCCGAGGACATCAAGAAGAACACCACGCTGGCCAACCTGCCGGCGGTGTCGCGCCACGGCGTGATCGACGACGGCCGCGAATTCACCGTGGCGAACGATTTCCGGCGCCGGCTGAACACCCGCTCGGCGAGCGTCTACCAGCCGGTGGTCAACCTGTCGGGCGGCAACCAGCAGAAGGTGGTGCTGAGCAAGTGGCTGTTCTCGCAGCCCGAGCTGCTGATCCTCGACGAGCCGACGCGCGGCATCGACGTCGGCGCCAAGTACGAGATCTACACCATCATCGATGCGCTGGCCAGCGAGGGCAAGTGCATCCTGATGATCTCGTCGGAGATGCCCGAGCTCTTGGGCATGTGCGACCGGATCTACGTGATGAACGAAGGCCGCTTCGTCGGCGAGTTCCCTGCCGCCGAGGCGTCGCAGGAGAAGATCATGCGGGCCATCATGAAGGCCGGCTCGCATGACGGCATGGATGCGCCGCCCGTCCTGGACGGCGCCGGAGAAATGAATCATGGCAACTGACATCGCCGCGGCGGCACCCGTGCCGCCCAAGGAGTACCGCGGCTTCCTGAAGAACAACATGCGCGAGTACGGCATGCTGCTGTCGCTGGTCGCGATCATGGGGCTGTTCCAGTACCTGACCGASGGCACGCTGCTGCAGCCGCTGAACCTGACCAACCTGGTGCTGCAGAACAGCTACATCGTCATCATGGCGCTGGGCATGCTGCTGGTCATCGTGGCCGGGCACATCGACCTGTCGGTCGGCTCGGTGGCCGGCTTCATCGGCGCGCTGGCCGCGGTGATGATGGTGAACTACGAGATCCACTGGATCTGGACCATCCTCGGCTGCCTGGTGGTCGGCGCGGCGATCGGCGCGGCGCAGGGCTGGTTCGTCGCCTACTTCCGCATCCCGTCCTTCATCGTCACGCTGGCCGGCATGCTGGTGTTCAAGGGCCTGGCGCTGGCGCTGCTGCAGGGCCAGTCGGTCGGGCCGTTCCCGATCGAGTTCCAGCGCCTGAGCTCGGGCTTCATCCCCGACGTGTTCGCCGGCGCCGAGCTGCGGCTGACCTCGATGCTGCTGGGCGTGCTGACGGTGCTGGTGATGGTGGTGCTGAAGGTGCGCGGGCGCATCAGCCAGACGCGCCACGGCATGGAGGAGGAGCCGTACCCGTTCTTCCTGATGAAGACGGCCGCCTTCGCGGCGGTGATCCTGTTCTTCAGCTACCTGCTGGCCTCGTACCGGGGGCTGCCCAACGTGCTGATCATCATGGTGCTGCTGATGGTGGGCTACGACTTCGTCACGCGGCGCAGCACCATCGGACGGCGCATCTACGCGCTGGGCGGCAACGAGAAGGCGGCCAAGCTGTCGGGCATCAAGACCGAGCGGCTGTCGTTCTACACCTTCGTCAACATGGGCGTGCTGGCGGCGCTGGCCGGGCTGGTGTTCGCCGCGCGGCTGAACACCGCGACGCCGAAGGCCGGCGTCGGCTTCGAGCTCGACGTGATCGCGGCCTGCTTCATCGGCGGCGCGTCGGCCTCGGGCGGCGTCGGCCGGGTGATGGGCGCGGTGATCGGTGCCTTCGTGATGGGCGTGATGAACAACGGCATGTCGATCATGGGCATCGGCATCGACTACCAGCAGGTCATCAAGGGCCTGGTGCTCCTCGCCGCCGTGTTCCTCGACGTCTACAACAAGAACAAGGCTTGACCGGGCCATGGCTGCTGTCGATGCCACCGTTCCCGTCCTCGAGCTGCGCGGCGTCAGCAAGCAGTTCCTCGGCGTGCGCGCGCTGAGCGACGTGGGCCTGCGCCTGTTCCCGGGCGAGGTGCACGCGCTGATGGGCCAGAACGGGGCCGGCAAGTCGACGCTGATCAAGGTGCTGACCGGCGTGCACCCGGCCGATGCCGGCGAGTTCCGCCTGTCCGGCGCCGCGATCCGCCCGACCACGCCGCAGCAGGCGCAGCAGCTGGGCATCAGCACCGTCTACCAGGAGGTCAACCTCTGCGCCAACCTGTCGGTGGCCGAGAACATCTTCGCCGGGCGCTATCCCCGGAAGAACTGGCGCATCGACTGGCCGCGCATGAACGCGCAGGCGAGCGAGCTGCTCGCCCGGCTGAACCTCGACATCGACGTGACGCGCGGCCTCGCGACGTACTCGGTGGCGGTGCAGCAGATGGTCTCGATCGCGCGGGCCCTGAGCGTCGAGGCCAAGGTGCTGATCCTCGACGAGCCGACCTCCAGCCTGGACGAGGACGAGGTCAAGCGCCTGTTCGCGGTGCTGCGCCAGCTGCGCGGCGAGGGCCTCGCGATCCTGTTCGTCACCCACTTCCTGGAGCAGGTGTATGCGATCTCCGACCGCATCACCGTGCTGCGCAACGGCGAGTTCGTCTGCGAGAAGCCGGCCGCCGAGCTGGGCGCCCCGGCGCTGATCACCGCGATGATCGGGCGCGAGCTGGCGAGCCAGTCGAGCGCGGCGCCCACCGCCCGGCCGCAGGACGCCAAGCCGCTGCTGCGCGCCGAGGGCCTGGGCCAGCGCGGCCAGCTGCAGCCGGTGGACATCGAGCTGTACCCCGGCGAGGTGCTGGGCCTGGGCGGGCTGCTCGGCTCGGGCCGCACCGAGCTGGCGCGGCTGCTGTTCGGGCTGGCCGCCAAGGACCAGGGCACGCTGCAGGTCGACGGCCAGCCGGTGCAGCTGGACAGCCCGGCCGACGCGGTGCGTCACGGCATCGGGCTGTGCCCCGAGGACCGCAAGACCGACGGCATCGTCGCCGACCTGTCGGTGCGCGAGAACATCGCGCTCGCCTTGCAGGCCCGCCACGGCCTGGCGAAGACCTTGTCGCGCGAGCAGCAGGCCGAGATGGCCGAGCGCTTCGTCAAGGCGCTGGGCATCAAGACCGCCAGCATCGACACGCCGATCGGGCTGCTGTCGGGCGGCAACCAGCAGAAGGCGATGCTGGCGCGCTGGCTCGCGACCGATCCGCGCCTGTTGATCCTCGACGAGCCGACGCGCGGCATCGACGTCGCGGCCAAGCAGGAGATCATGGACGAGATCCTGCGCTTGGCGCAGCAGGGCATGTCGGTGCTCTTCATCTCGTCGGAGATGAGCGAGGTGGTGCGCGTCTCGCACCGCATCGCGGTGCTGCGCGACCGCCGCAAGGTGGCCGAGCTGCCGGCCGGCAGCAGCGAGCAGGCGGTCTACCACGTGATCGCGGCACAGGAAGCATGAACACACTCTTCAAGCACCGCCTGGCGTGGCCGCTGGTCACGCTCGTGCTGCTGCTGGCGCTGAACGCCGGCTTCAACAGCAGTTTCCTGCACCTGGACTGGCGTGATGGCCACCTGTACGGCAGCCTGGTCGACATCCTGAACCGCGCGGCTCCGCTGATGCTGGTGTCGCTGGGCATGACGCTGGTGATCGCGACGCGCGGCATCGACATCTCGGTCGGCGCGGTGGTGGCGATCTCGGCGGCCATCGCGGCCTGGATGATCGGCGGCTCGCTGGTGATCGTCGACGGCGTCGCCACGCATGCGAGCCGCTTCCCGATGTGGGCCGCCCTTGCCGGTGCGCTCGGCGTCGCTCTCGCCTGCGGGCTGTGGAACGGCGTGCTGGTGGCCCGCGTCGGCATGCAGCCGATCATCGCGACGCTGATCCTGATGGTGGCCGGCCGCGGCATCGCGCAGCTGATCACCGGCGGACAGATCATCACGATCTACTACGGGCCGTACTTCTTCCTCGGCAGCGGCTACCTGCTCGGGCTGCCGTTCTCGCTGTTCATCGCGGCGGCGGTGTTCGTGCTGCTGTGGTGGGTGACGACGCGCACCGCGCTCGGCCTGTTCATCCAGGCGGTCGGCGTCAACCCGTCGGCGGCGCGCGTGGCCGGCGTGCGTGCGCGGCGCATCACGGTGTGGGTGTATGCCTTCTGCGGGCTGTGCGCCGGCGCGGCGGGGCTGATCGTCAGCTCCAACGTCAAGAGCGCTGACGGCAACAACGCCGGCCAGCTGATGGAGCTGGACGCGATCCTCGCGGTGACGCTGGGCGGCACCGCGCTGACCGGCGGGCGCTTCAGCCTGGCCGGCAGCGTGATCGGCGCATTGATCATCCAGACGCTGACCTATGCGATCTATTCGCTGGGCGTGCCGCCCGAGGTGAACCTGGTCGTCAAGGCCGGCGTCGTGTTCGCGGTGATGCTGCTGCAGTCGCCGGAATTCCGCCAGAGCCTGCGCGCGCTGGTGCAGCGGCCGGCCGCGGGAGCACGCCCATGAGCGCCCAGGCCTCTTCGCTGAAGCACGAGTCCGCGGCCGCCGCGCCCGCGCGCCGGCTGCGCTTGGACCCCAAGTTCATCCCGCTGGCGGCGACGATCTCGCTGTTCCTGCTGATGGCCGTGATCGGCTCGGTGGCCTACACCGGGTTCTTCTCGGCCCAGGTGTTCCTGAACCTGCTGATCGACAACGCCTTCCTGTGCATCGTCGCGGTCGGCATGAGCTTCGTGATCCTGTCCGGCGGCATCGACCTGTCGGTGGGCTCGGTGATCGCGTTGACGACCATGGTCTCGGCTTCGCTGGTCGAGAAGCACGGCTGGAGCCCGGCGGCGGTGATCCCGCTGGTGCTGCTGATGGGTGTCGGCTTCGGCGCGCTGCAGGGCGTGCTGATCCAGCGCTTCCGGCTGCAGCCCTTCATCGTGACGCTGGCCGGCATGTTCCTCGCACGCGGGCTGTGCTACCTGATCAGCATCGACTCGATCAGCATCACCAACGCGTTCTACACCGAGGTGTCGCAGCTGCGCCTGCCGCTGTGGGAAGGCGCCGAGCTGTCGGTGAGCGCGATCATCGCGGTGGCGGTGGTGGCGGTCGCGGTGTTCGTCGCCCACTACACGCAGTTCGGCCGCACGGTGTACGCGATCGGCGGCAACGAGCACTCGGCGGTGCTGATGGGCCTGCCGGTGCGCAGCACGCTGGTCGGCGTCTACACCGTCAGCGGCTTCTGCTCGGCGCTGGCCGGCGTGGTGTTCACCTTCTACATGCTGTCGGGCTACGGCCTGCACGCGGTCGGGCTGGAGCTGGACGCGATCGCGGCCGTCGTGATCGGCGGCACGCTGCTCACCGGCGGCGTCGGCTACGTGCTGGGCACGCTGTTCGGCGTGCTGATGCTCGGCATCATCCAGACGCTGATCATGTTCGACGGCAGCCTGAGTTCATGGTGGACGCGCATCGTGATCGGCGGGCTGCTGTTCCTGTTCTGCCTGCTGCAACGCATCTTCGAATCCGGCCGCAAGCGCTAGGCGCAGCCGGCTCGCAGGGTTTCCCCCGCGGGGCTCCCCCAGGCCCCGTGTCTTTCCCGTGACTGCAAAAACCAAGGAGACGATCCGTGAAGACTTTCCCCCACCGCAAGACGCTGCTCACCCTGGCTGCCGCCGCAGCCGGCGTGCTGAGTGCCACCACCGCCCAAGCCGTCGATTGGGGCGGCTATTTCCGTGTTGGTCCTGGCGCGACGAAGAAGGACGATTCGCGCGCGTGCTATGCCCTGAGCGGCGCGGGCATGAAGTACCGGCTGGGCAACGAGTGCGACTTCTACGGCGAGTTCCTGCTGAGCCAGGGTTTCAAGTCGGACGGCGTGGAGTACAAGGCCGCGCTGATGACGAACCTGTACAACGGTGACTCCAGCGACACGGGCGCGGCCTCGGTGGGCATCAACCAGATGTACGTCGAAGGCAAGGGCTACGACATTGCGCCGAACGTGAACTTCTGGATCGGCAAGCGCTTCTACGGCCGTGCGGACGTGCACATCACCGACACGTTCTTCATCAACCTGTCGGGCGTGGGCGCGGGTGCGGACAGCATCGCGGTGGGTGGCGGCAAGCTGGGCATCGCGTTCTTCCGCAACGACAGCGGCGGGGTGATCCAGGGCACGCCGGCACCGGCGAACACGCTGGACCAGCGTCCGGCGTCGCGGGTGAACTTCGACCTGTCGGAGCTGGCGGTGAACCCGGGCGGCAAGCTGCGCTTCGTGGGCACGTACGTGAAGGGTGATTTCACGGGCGGCAAGAACGGTTTCGGGCTGAGCGCGCAGCACAACCAGGACAACGCGTTCGGGCTGGGCGGCACCAACATCCTGTGGGTGCAGTTCGCGCAGGGCTCGGCGGGCGTGGACGGCGGCTTCGGCACGCTGAACGCGACGTCGGACACCAAGAGCTTCCGCATCGTTGAAAGCCCGGGCTGGCAGGTCGGCCCGTTCGGCGGCCAGGGCCAGCTGATGTTCCAGCAGGACAAGGTCGAGACCTTCACCGGCCAGGTCACCAAGGTGGACTCGGTGTCGGTGGGCGGACGCGGCTCGTACGCGCTGACGAAGAACTTCAAGCTGGTGGCCGAAACGGCGTACGTGCAGAAGAAGCCGGAGAACGGCGAGACGCAGAAGCTGGCGAAGTTCACCTTCGCGCCGACGCTGTCGACGGGCCCGGGCTTCTGGAACCGCCCGGAACTGCGCCTGTACGTGACCACGGCCAAGTGGAACGCGGCAGCCAAC